>CAYJQA010000105.1:0-10968 GCA_964372065.1 uncultured Litorilinea sp. | reverse complement strand
CCTTCGTCGGCAAAGTAGCCTTGATCGATCGCTACATAGAACGCCGTAAACTGGACGTTCGGGATAAAGCCCACGCCAACTTTGACCGCAATCGGCGCGGCCGTGTCCGCCGCGGCCGGGGCGGGCGCGACCGGCTGGCACGCCGCCAGCACGATCACGGCCGCGACCAGCAGCCCCACCGTCAACACCCGCCCTGCCGACCGTCCTTGTTGCATACCCATGCTGTTTGTCACTCCACTCTATGGTTTCCAGGTTGGATTACGGTTGTGCGGGCGCTGCGCCTAGCGTTGCCAGCGCAGCGCGACCCACTCGGCCAGCGCCACCAGCCCATACAGCGCCTGGGCGATGACCACCAGCGCCAGCACCGCCACAAACATCAGCGGGGTATCCAGCACCCCGCGCGCCAGGTTGATCAGAAAGCCAAGCCCCGCATCCGCCCCGGCGAACTCGCCCACGACAGCGCCGACCACGGACAGCACGACGCTCAACTTCAGCCCGCCGAAGATGACCGGCAGCGCGGCGGGCAGTTCCAGCATCCGGAACGTCTGCCAACGCCCGGCGCGCAGGCTCCGCATCAGGTCGCGCAGGTCCTCGTCCACGGTTCGCACGCCCACGATGGTGCTAACCAGCGCCGGAAAGAACGTGATCAGCGCGCAGACCAGGACTTTGCTGGTCATACCGCTGCCGAACCAGATCACCAGCAGCGGCGCGATCGCCACAATAGGCACGCTCTGGCTGATCACCAGATACGGGGCGACCAACCGTTCGACGGCGCGGCTACGGCCCAGCGCGTACCCCAGACTAAACGCCGCGCTCAGCCCCAGCGCCAACCCCAGCACGACCTCCAGCACCGTCACGCGGCCATGTCGCAGCAGCGTGGTGTCGGCCAGCATGGCCTGGAGCTTGCGCCACACCACATCCGGCCCCGGCAGGATAAACGGCGGGTAGTCGGCCCAGGCCACCAGCCCGGCCCAGCCCGCCACCGCCGCGGCCAGTACCAGCGGCGTCAGGAGCAGTTCGCGGCGCTCCGCCAATTGCTGCCACGTCGGGCCGCGGCGCGCCGGCAGTCTCGGCAGCGCCAGCGGTTCACTCATTTTGGTAGCCATCTCCCCATCCTCTAGCGCGCCCGCACGCGGCGGCGACGCACGGCCTGATCAAAAACGCCCCACGGTCTAGCACCGTAGGGCGTTGGCAGACAGCGCACACCAGAATTCACAACCGTTGTGCGCTGCCCGACCAGACCACAAAAGAACCCGAAGCCGGATTGACTTCGGGTTGATGAGCGGCCATAGCCAAACAGCGCCCGGCGCAGAGCGCCGCCGGCGTGCTGGCTCACGCTGCCACCTTCTTTCATCCGGACTTTACCGTCGGCGACGGAGTCGCAGAACTGTTCCTGCTCACCGTACTCGTGCCGCCGTCCCGTCACCGGGCCGACGACTCGCGGGCTGACCGCTGTTTGGTGCGGCGCACATGCGCCGTCAGCGGATCACCGCCGGTCGGGAATTGACCGTCATGGTCGCACCCTGCCCCGAAGGTACTCTCGTGAATCATTCAATTGTGTTCAGTATAGTCACAGGACGCCCGCCCGGTCAAGTGTGCGGGGTGACGATTCGGGGGCGAGTTCGGGTGCAGGGGAGGCCGGTGCGGGTGATGGCGGTTCCGCGTGGGCCACACCCACCAACGGCACATGACGCCGGATGATCTCACCCACCAGCCGGACCGTATTGTCCACATACGCCGTGCCGTCCGGCAGAAAGGCTTTGTGGTCCAGATAGCCGCCGCGACTGGTGTGCCCCATGCCTCTGACGCGGATCAACGTATACTTGCCGTGCCGCCGCGCCCGGTTGAAGTCCGACATCCTGGCCAAACGCCACCGTCCCGGCGCTAATAGCCCCCAGCGCGGGATCAGGTCCTGATCGCCTTCGATCTGGTAGGTGTGGTCCGCCGCCATCAGACTCGGCTCGCTGACAAAGACCCCACCCAGCGAAATGATGTATACGGGCGCTTGCAGAAGTTCCTTCAGGTAGATGGCCGGGCCGACGGCCAACTGACCGGCCCCGCTGTAGCCCATGAGGAAGACCGGTTTGGTCGCGTCCGGCTGATAGCCATGCTTGATCAGCCCGTGCAAGTACACCAGCGCCACCGCCTGGTTATACAGTGGCCCATAACGCTTGTCCGCCGAGATCATGAGTTGCCAGATGTTGCGAATGTTGATGAGATAGCCCGCCAGGCGGGGACCGTTGATCTTGCGCGCCAACGCCCACTTCCACAGCCGCGCAAAAAACGGCTGGCCCGTCAGGGGCAGATTATTGACCGAATAAGGAAAGGTATCGTCGATGACGACCAAACCCGGCGTGGCGGCGTCAAGCCGGCGGAGAAACTCTCTTTCGCGAAAGCTCAGCGTCTCACCGCTCGCCTTGCCCACGCCCGACGTGAAGATCAGGTACGCCGCCGGGCTGCCGGTCTCGTCCGGATCGTGCGCGTGCGAAGGCGCTACGCCGGCATCATACATGCGGTCGCCGAACCATCCCGCCCACCAACCCATGACCTCAAACGGCGATAGCGCCGCCCACACCAAAAAGCCGGCGACGATCACGCCAAGATAGGTCAGGAGGTCTATGACGGTTGACCACATGTGGCAACTCCCTGCCCGCGGCGCGCCACGCTAGTCGCGCCTAGACTGATTGCGCTGGCGGCGCTGCCGCCACTCGTCCAAATTCTGCAACCACGTCGGACGCCGCCGCAAGCGCGGCACGTCGGACGGACGATAGCGCAGCGGCACACCGGCGGCGGTCCGCTCGAACCACCGCCCCAGCGCATAGATCGGCACCCCGAGCGTGCGCCGCCAAAGCTGCAAGAGCACCCAGCCCAGCCCAGCCGTGGCTGCCGCCTCCCAGAGTTCCAGCCCCAACCCTGAACGCAGCGAGACCAAGATCGCCAACAGCGACCACAGCGAGAGTCCGACCCCAATCGGCCCGCCCAGGAAGGGCACGAGTTCGAAGAATGCCAGCAGTTGCGGCGCATACGACAGACCGACCGCCGCCGCTACCGCCGTCCAACTGGCATGTGCGCCAAAGACATAGACTCCCGCCGAGTACACACTAACCGCCCAGAGGAGATAACCCAGCACGTAGCTCACCGCCGCGAACAAGACGGCGAGGATGAAGCGCCGCGGCCGTACATGGTTGATAAACAGGACCAAGCTCTGACCGAGCGCCTGCGACAGCCCCGCCAGCGCCACCACGGTCAACGCCAACCACAAACCCTGGCGCGAGCCTTGGACGGCAAGGAACGCCGACTCGTTCAGCGCCAGCGCCTGGCGAATCGCCTCCCACAACGTTGGCAACGAACTGGTAGCCATCAGCAGCGCCGCATCGTCTTTCACAGTGAGACTCAAGCCCGCGCCCCTCCGGCGTGGCAGTTGTCGAACAGGTTGATCATGGCATAGGAAAGCGCATTCCGCAAGACACCGGGCGCATAGCTCCATTACGGTATACGCCTCACCATCGCCACGTAGAACCGCGGCGTCTTGGTGGCCGCGGTCGCGTGCGGTATACTGGGGCCATTGACGCATTCGCTGCTCACGCGCGTGCGGCGCGCCTGCCACCGAGAACCCATGGATCGCGATTCCTTACTGCACAAACTTACCTTGCTCGTCGGCGTCGTGATGATTGTCGCCGGACTGGCGCTTGGCGGCTGGTCCCTGGCCCAATTGCCCGATCTGCTTGGCATCGAGACGCCGCTCGTCACCGCCGCCATCATGCCCGCCTCGCCGCTGGCGTCGCCGCGCACGGCGGCGTTGGCGTCGCCCCTGGCTGCACCGGCCGCCGCCGTTGCCGCCATCCCGGACAGCGCGCTCGTCATCGGTCTGGACCCCGGCCTGCCCGCCTCGCTGACCCAAGCCGTGACCGATGTCCTGCTCACGCAGGCCGACGTCTTTACCCTCACCGCCGGCGCACCGCAGGTGGATGTGACCCTCACCTGGGATGCCACGGGGGCCGAGCCGGTCTACCATACGTTCTTTGCCGCGGCCACGCGCTTTGACACCATCGATCTGGCGCTGCGCGCCATGCATATCCGCCGCGCCTGGCTGGGTCAAAGCGGCAGCTTCACCGCCATCGCCGTGCTGGACGACTCCCTGCCCGCCCTGACCCAACTGCTCGGCCAGCCGGGCAGCCGCGTCCAGACATACCCCGACATGGACGAACTGACCCATGCCGTCTGGCAGGAGCGCGACATCCTGGCGTTGGTCCCGTTTGACCAGTTGACTCCCGCGCTGGCGGTCTACGCCGTGGATGGACAAACGCCGGTCGAGAACAGCGCCAAGTTCAACCCCACCGGCTACCCTCTGATTGCCACCATCTACGGTCGCCCTGCCGCCGGTCACGCCCAGGAGTTGGCGCGCCTGCAGGACTGGCTGCCCTCGTCTAACCGCAACCCGGACCAGTTGACCGTCGTCGCCATGACCGGCGTGACTGCGCTCGTGCGGCTCACCGCCGAACAGATGGACGAGCGCGGCAGCGACTGGCCGGCCCAAGTGGTAGGACCGGAGCTGGCCGCCGCCGACATCACGGCCATCAGTAACGAAGTCCCCTTTGTCCCGGACTGCGAGACGAACACCGACCGCGACAACCTTGTCTTTTGCAGCAAGCCCGAATACATGGCCGCGCTCAGGGCGTCCGGGGCCGACATCATCGGCCTCACCGGCAACCATCAGAACGATTACGGCCTGGCCGATGCGCTCGCCTCGCTGGAAATCTACGATACCGCCGGTCTGCCCGTCTACGGCGGCGGCGCCGACAAGGAAAGCGCGATGGCGCCGCTGTACATCACGCATAACGGCAACCGGCTGGCGTTTCTGGGGGCCAACAGCTACGGGCCGCCCTCCGCGTGGGCCACGGACTACTCGCCCGGCAGCGCGCCCTTTGATCTCGCCATCATGTCGGCCACCATCCGCAGCATCAAAGAGCAGCACGCGGCCGATGTCGTCCTGACCGAAATGCAGTATCAGGAAAGCTACGATGTGACCCCGCTCATGGACCAGCAGCTTGACTTCGGCGCGCTGGCCCGCGCCGGGGCGGACATCGTGACCGGCGTCCAGAGCCACGTCCCGCAGGCGGTTGAGTTCGTAGACGGCCGTCTGGTTCTGTATGGGCTGGGCAACCTCTACTTTGACCAAATGTGGACCGAGGAAACCCGCGAAGGGCTGATTGTCAAGCACACGATCTATCAGGGCCGCCACATCAGCACCCAACTGCTCCCGACATTGCTCTATGACTATGGTCAGCCCCGCTGGCCCGACGCCGCGCGCCGCGCCGCGATCCTGGCCAAAGTCTTTAGCGCCAGCGACTGGGAATGACACGCCCCCCGGCGGCTTGCATCACTCACCGTTTTCCGTATACTGACCCGCACGTATCGACTCGTTTGCCAGGAGCCTAATCACAATGACCAAGAGTGCCACCAGTCGCAGCGCCCGCAGCCGCCAAGCCAGCACGTCCAGCAACAACAATATCGGTATCTGGATTGTCGGCATCGCCGCCGTCATTGTGCTGGCCGTTGTCTTGATTGTAGCGTTCAGCAACCGCCCGTCCGTTACCGCCATCGCCGCCCCCGATGTACAGGCCGAGTGGCTCAACGGCACTGTGATAGGCGACCCTAATGCGCCGGTCACCATCGAGGCGTGGGAAGACTTCCTGTGCCCCGCGTGCCGTCAGTGGACGAGCACGGTCGAACCGCAGGTCATCGAGCAGTTCGTCAAGACGGGCCAGGCCAAGATCGAGTTTCACCAGTTCCCGCTGAGCAGCCACGCCCCCGGTTCGATCATGGGCGCCATGGCCAGCCTCTGCGCCAACGATCAGAATGCCTTTTGGCCCTATCACGATCGGCTGTTCATGGCCCAGGATCAGGGCCAAGCCGGTTACACCATCGACGCCCTCGTGCGCTACGCCGACGAGCTTGGGCTGGACAGTCGCGCGCTGCTCGAATGTATGAGTTCGCAGAAGCACCGGGAGGCTGTTGACGCGTCGGGCAGGGAAGCAGTTCAGCGCGGCTATAACGCCACCCCCACCATCGCGGTCAACGGCGAACCCATGGCGAACCCCTACGACATGAATGAGCTGACGGCCCTCGTCAACGCGGGCTTGGGTAACTAGACACACCGCAGAAAAGGTCGATTTCTTCGCCCATGCAGCGATTCTCTCTTTTCGTGCGCCGGATCGCCGGCGGCATGGCCGTCCTATTGGTCGCGGCCATGCTTCTCGTCGACGGGCTGGGGCTGGTGGCGCACGCACAGTCGGCCATCACCTTCCCCGCCGCCGGCAGCTCAGTCTCCGGCGACGTCACCATTATTGGCACGGCGACCATCGACCCGTTCCAGAAATACGAATTACACTACAAGCTGGAGCCGAGCGGCGATGACGCCTACGTCTACTTCACCGGCAATACCGTCGCCGTGCAGAATGGGCCGTTGGGCATCTGGCAGACGGGTGGGTTGCCCGCGGGCACCTACAGTCTCCGTCTGCGCGTGGTCAAGAACGACGGTAACTATGCCGAGTTCTTTGCGCAAAACATCAGCGTGAACCAGGGACCGCCGACGCCCGCGGCGACGCCCACCTCCAGCGAGCCGACGCCCACGGCCATCCCGACGGCGACCTTTACACCCGCGCCGCAGCCCACGCCCGTCGTCGGTCAGGTCAATCAGCCGGCGCTGGACATCCCCACCCCCACGCCGACTGTGGCGGTGGCGGTGGTCGCCGACGCGAGCCAGGGAACGGCGGCCGACGCAGCCGCGTCGCTCGCCGACGCGACCGGCAGCGATCAGCCGGCGGGCAGCGTCACCCGTGAGTTGGGCGAGGCGCTCTCGCTCAACCGGCTGCGCGGGCAGTTCTTCAACGGCATCCGGTTTAGCGCCGCGTTCTTTCTTGGCGTGGTCGCGCTGTATGGCGGCAAGCGTTTGTTCGACTGGGTTTGGACCCAGTTCCGCTAGTCCCGTCCGTGAGTTGGGGGCGGTCTACCGCCGGTAGGCCGCCGTTTGGTCGCGGACGCAACTGCATCGAGGACAACGGGCAAGGGCCGGTCACGCGCCGGCTTGCCCGTTGCGCGTTGTCCGGCAACCAACTCAATTAGCCCGCGCGAGATTATGTCAACCACAAAGATGATCGTTGGCCTGGGCAATCCCGGTCCCCGCTATGCCGGCAACCGTCACAACATCGGCTTTCAATGTGTGGACCTCTTGGCCCGCCGCCACCAGATCGACATGGGACGCATCCAGCAGCGCGCCGCCGTGGGCAGCGGCTGGATCGCCCGCCGTGACGTGCGCGCCAAGGTGATCTTGGTCAGACCCTTGACGTACATGAACGCCAGCGGTGAGGCGGTCAGTCCGTTGGTCCGCTTCTACCAGGTCGCGCCCGACGACATCCTGGTCGTGCACGATGACCTAGACCTGGATTCCGGCAAGCTGCGCATCCGGCGCAATGGCAGCTCCGGCGGGCAAAACGGCATCAAGTCCATGATTCAGCACCTCGGCAGCCAGGAGTTTCACCGGGCACGCGTCGGCGTGGGCCGTCCGCCCGGTCGCATGGACCCCGCCGCCTATGTCTTGCAGGATTTCACCAGCGCCGAAGAGGAAGTTTTCGGCCCGCTGCGCGCCACCGTCTGCGACGCCATCGAATGCTGGCTCTTCGAGGGCGTCGAAGCTGCGATGAACCAGTTCAACGGCTAGACGCCGTTCCACCGCCCATGAAACTTACCGGCCTTGTGGGGCTACTGAAGTGTCTCCCCGCCTATCGCGATTTGCTGGACGCGGGCAGCGATCAGCCGTTGGCGCTTACCGCGCCTGCCCGTCCACTGGTGGCGGTGGGCAAAGCCGCGGCGCAGGGCGGCGCGCTGGTCATACTCACCGCCCGCCAGGAGATGGCTCAGCAGCTCGTCAGCCAATTGGATCTGTGGCTGCCCCATCCCGACGAAGGCGGCCCGCCCATCCTGCTCTTTGCCGAGCCCGACGCGCTGCCCTACGAGCGCATTGCCTGGAGCAACGCCACCCGCCAGCGCCGTTTGACCGCGCTCGCCACCTTGCAGAGCCGCGGCGGCGCGCCGATTGTGGTCGCCGGCGCACGTGCGCTCATGCAAAAGACCCTGCCCGCCCGCGAGCTGCGTATGGCCCTACGTCCCCTGCGCGTCGGCGACGCCCTCCGTCTCGACCAGGCGACGGCCCGATGGGTGCAGACCGGCTACAATCCCGCCGACGTCGTGGAGGAACCGGGCACGTTTGCCCGGCGCGGCGGCATCGTGGACATCTGGCCGCCCAATTTGGCCCACCCGGTGCGCATCGATCTCTTCGGCGACGACGTGGAGAGTCTGCGCCTCTTTGACCCCGCCACCCAGCGCACGCTGCGTAAGGTCCAGAGCGTAGAGATCGGGCCGGGCAGCGAGGCCCTCGCGAAGTACGGCCCCAACGCGCTCGGCCGCTTGGGCATCCAGCCGGAGCAAGTGATCCTGCCCGCCAGCCTGGACACCGTCCCGACCGGCTCACCGTTGCAAGACCCGCACCTGCTCCTGGCGGTGCGCGAGGAGATCCGCGGCGAAGTCGAGCATCTGGTCCAGGGTCATGCCTTCCACGGCATCGAATGGTACTTGCCCTATTTTTACGAGCAGCCGTCCAGCCTCCTGGACTTCCTGCCCGCCGACGCCACACTGGTGCTGGACGACGGCCTGGACTTCTTTGCCACCGTCTACGAGTTGGAGACGCAGGCCGCCTGGCTGCGCGCCGAACTGCAGCGCACCGGCGAACTGCCGCACGACTTCGTCCGCAACTTCTTCACCACCGACGAACTACGCCAGCGCCTCGCCGCGGCCAAACCGACCATCCTCGGCTACGGCGACCTCTATGGCAAGGCCGGTGAGGCCAACATGCCCCTGGCGCGCCATTTTGTGCCCGGCCCGCGCTACGGCGGCAAGACCAAGCAGATTACCGCCGACGTCGCCAAACTGCTCAAGGGCGACCACGCGCTGGTGCTGCTCACGCGCCAGGCTGCCCGCCTGCAATCGCTGCTGCGCGACGCCGACATCATCGCCCAAGTGCAGAGCGAACTCCCGCAGACGCCGCCGCCCCGTTCGGTGGTCATTGTCCAGGGGACCGCGCTGGAAGGCTTCATCATGCGCGGCATCGTGCGCGACGATGGCCGCACCTACGACCTGCACCTGCTCACCGACACCGAGCTATTCGGTTGGACCAAGCCTGTCGCCCGCCACCGCCCCACCGCCCACAGCACCGTCGCGCCGGAGATCTTCTTTGCCGACGTCAAGCCGGGCGAGTATGTCGTCCACTTGGAGCATGGCGTCGGCATCTTTGACGGCTTGGTCAAACTGGAACTGGCCGGCATGATGCGTGAATACCTCCAGGTCAGCTATGCGCGCAACGACCGGCTCTATGTGCCCGTCCACCAAGCCGACCGGCTCAGCCGCTATGTGGGCGCGGGCGAAAAGACGCCGACCGTCAGCCGCCTGGGGACCGCCGACTGGGGGCTGGTCAAGGAGCGCGCCCGCAAGGCCGTCGCCGAAATCGCCGACGACCTGCTCCACCTCTACGCCGAGCGCGAGTTGATCCACGGCCATGCCTACAGCCCGGATGGCCCCTGGCAAGAGGAACTAGCCGCCAGCTTCCCCTACGAAGAAACCGACGACCAGTTGCTTGCCATTGATGCCGTACGCCAAGACATGGAGTCCGACAAGCCCATGGACCGCCTAGTCTGCGGCGACGTGGGCTATGGCAAGACCGAGGTTGCGGTGCGCGCCGCGTTCAAGGCCATCACCGACGGCAAGCAGGTCGCGTTCCTGGTCCCCACCACCGTCCTGGCGCAGCAGCATTACCGCACCCTCAGCCAGCGCCTCAGCCGCTTCCCCGTGCGCGTGGAGATGCTCTCGCGCTTCCGCACCCAGTCGCAGCAAGAGGCCATCCTCAGGGGATTGGCCGCGGGGTCCATCGATCTAGTGGTGGGTACGCACCGCGTGCTCAGCGACGACCTGGTCTTCAAGGAGTTGGGCCTGCTCATCATCGACGAAGAGCAGCGGTTTGGCGTGGCCCAGAAGGAGCGCCTCAAGCAGTTGCGGACCCAAGTCGACGTGCTCACGTTGAGCGCCACGCCCATCCCCCGCACGCTGCACATGAGCCTCAGCGGCATCCGCGACATGAGCACCATCAACACGCCGCCCAAAGAGCGCATGCCGATTCACACCGTCTTGGCGGAACACGAAGACGTGCTTATCCGCCAGGCCATCGAACGCGAACTGCTGCGTAACGGCCAGGTCTTTGTCGTGAACGACCGCATCCGCGGCATCCATGCCCTGGCCGACCGCATCCGCCACCTGGTCCCCACCGCGTCGGTGGATGTCGGCCACGGCCAGATGCCCGAGCGCCAGTTGGAAGACGTCATGGCGCGCTTTGCCCAGGGCGAATTCGACGTGCTGGTGGCAACCACCATCATCGAGAACGGCCTGGACATCCCCAACGCCAACACCATCATCATCAACCGCGCCGATCATTTTGGCCTGGCGCAGCTCTACCAATTGCGCGGGCGCGTCGGTCGCAGCGCGCTGCGCGGCCATTGCTACCTGCTCTACGAGAAGCACAACCCGCTGAGTTTCGACGCGCGCCGCCGCCTCTCCGCCATCATGGAAAGCAGTGAAGAGTTGGGCGCCGGCTTCCGTATCGCCATGCGCGACCTGGAGATCCGCGGCGCCGGCGACCTGCTCGGCGCACGCCAACATGGGCACATCGACAGCGTGGGGTTCGACCTCTATACGCGGCTCCTGGCCCAAGCCATCAACGAGGCCCGGCGCAAGAAGCACCGTTTCGACCAGGCGATCCAGTAGCACGCGCCAACTGAGGCCGCGACCGGCGAGGAGTCAGCACAAACACCCGCGCCGCCACGGCCCCGGGGGAGGCGCCCGCGTGCACCCCGACGCGGAGGC
>CAYJQA010000104.1:0-11695 GCA_964372065.1 uncultured Litorilinea sp. | reverse complement strand
TCCAACAGGACTCGGCCCCATCTCCTTTTCCGGGGAAAACACCGCGCCACGGCGCGGGCCAAGCCTACCCTGCACAGGCAGGACGGGGCGGCCCGCTGCCCGGCGCGCTTTCCTGTTTATCCGGGCCATGCGCTACAATCGAGAGATGCACATTGGTGTGTTGACGCACAACTACCCACGCTTTGCGGGCGACTTTAGCGGCACATTTGTCGAGGCGCTGTGCGAGGAACTCGCCCGCCAGGGCCAGCGGGTGACCGTCTTTGCGCCGGACGACCCGGCCTATGCGCGGCCCGCCGGCGCGGGCGTTACGCTGCGGCGCTATCGCTATGCGTGGCCGCGCCGGCTGCAACGGTTGGGCTACATGCGGACCATGCAGTCGGACTTGGCGCTGCGGTTGGAAGCCTACTTGCTCAGCCCGGCGCTCTTTGCGGCCGGGATCGCGGCGGTGACGGCGCAAGCGCGGCGCGACCGGCCCGACGTGCTGCACGCGCACTGGCTGCTGCCTAACGGCTTTATCGCGGCGGTGGTGAGCCGGCGGCTGGGGATTCCGTTGGCGGTGTCGGTGCCGGGGTCGGATGCCCAGGTAGCGGGCAAGAACGCGCTCTTTCGGGCCATGGCGCGCTATACCTTCCGGCAGGCGGGGCTGCTGACGGCCAACAGCGAGTCGCTCCGTGATGCTGTGGTGAGCCTGGGCGCGGAACCGGCCAAGTTTGATATGATCATCTATGGCACGGACCCGGACGCGCTGCGCCCGGACGCCGCGGGCGTGGACGACTTGCGCCGGGAGTTGGCGATTCCGGACGGGGCGGTCGTGCTGCTGTGCGTGGGGCGCATGGTCTATAAGAAGGGCTTCGACGACCTGGTGCGGGCGCTGGCGACGGAGCCGCTGGCCGCGGCCCCGGTGGTCGCGGTGATGGTGGGCCAGGGCGACCAGTGGGCGGCATGGCAGCAGTTGGCGGCGACGGCGGGCGTGGCGGATCGGGTGCGCTGGGTGGGGAATGTGCCCAAGGACCGCATCGGCGTCTACTATAACCTGGCCGACATGCTGGTGATGCCGTCGGTGAGCCGCCCCGCGGACGGGCTGAACGTGTGCGTGCTGGACGCCATGAGCTGCGCCAAGCCGGTCGTGGCGTCGGACGTGGCGGGCAATCCGCTGGCCGTGCGGGATGGCGTGACGGGGCTGCTGGTCCCGGAGCAGTCGCCGGCCGCGTTGGCCGCGGCGCTGGCGCGGCTGGTGGACGACGCGGGTCTGCGCGCCAAGCTGGGCGCGGCGGGCCGGGCGCGCATCGAGCAGGAGCTAGGTTGGCCGCACCTGGCGCGGCGCTATCTGGCGCACTTTGCGCGGTTGGCGGGGCAGCCCGCCGCGGCGGGCGCAGAGATGCTCACGCCAAGTCGTTAGGGCGCAAAGGCCGAGAAAAGAAGCTACTGGGAGATGGACGAACTCGATCTGTTGGAGAAGATACGGCGGATCAACGACGGGCTGCTGGCGCGATTTCCGGGCGGCGACAATCCGTTCCAGATGGGGACGCGGTTATTGGAGGAGGCGGGCGAACTCGCCGCGCAGATCAACCACTTTGAGGGCAGCGGGGTCAAGCGCGCCAAACTTGGCGAGCCGGACCCCATGCGGTTGGCGAAGGAAGTCCAGGACGTGATCCGTTGCGCTTTGCAGATTGCGGGCTATTATGGGATTGAGGCGGAACTGGCGGCCTCCGTTGACCGCTCCTATCGACAACTCTTGGACGACACATTGACGCAACGCTATGACTGAGCTATCCGAGTATCTCACAAGCTATGACGGCAAGGCGGTGTTGATCACCGGCGGGCTGGGCTTCATCGGCTCAAACCTGGCGCGGCGGCTGGTGGATTTGGGCGCGCGCGTGACGCTGGTGGATTCCATGATTCCCGATTATGGGGGCAACCTGTTCAACATCGTCGGGTATGAGGAACGGGTGCGGGTCAACATTGCG
The DNA here is from genome assembly GCA_964372065.1 of uncultured Litorilinea sp. Classification (GTDB taxonomy): domain Bacteria; phylum Chloroflexota; class Anaerolineae; order Caldilineales; family Caldilineaceae; genus QEUY01. The sequence goes on along the minus strand of CAYJQA010000104.1, from coordinate 9,728 downwards.
GATGTGCGCGACCCGTATTCCATGCGTGCACTGGTGCGCGGCCAAGACGTGCTCTTTAGCCTGGCCGGGCAAGTGAGCCACATTGATTCCATGCGCGACCCGTTTACCGACCTGGAGATCAACGCGCGCAGCCCGCTGTCGATTTTGGAGGCGTGCCGCCAGGAGAACCCTGGGGTGAAGGTGGTCTACGCGGGGACGCGGCAGCAATACGGCAAGCCGCGCTATCTGCCGCTGGACGAGAACCATTTGCAGCACCCCACGGACGTCAACGGCGTCAACAAGTTGGCGGGTGAGTGGTATCACATGGTGTATCACACGGCCTATGGGATGCGGACGGCGTCGCTGCGGCTGACCAACACCTATGGCCCGCGGCAGTTGATGAAGCACAACCGGCAGGGCTTTATCGGCTGGTTTTTCCGGCTGGCGGTGGAGGGCAAGACGATTCAGCTCTACGGCGACGGCAGCCAACTGCGCGACCTGTGCTATGTAGACGACACGGTGGACGCGTTCTTGCGCGTGGGCGCGAGCGACGCGGCCAACGGCCAGGTCTACAATCTGGGCGGGCTGGGGCCGATCAGCCTGGCGGAGTTGGCGGCCAAGATCGTGGAGATCGCGGGCCGCGGCAAGGTGGAGTTTGTGCCCTGGCCGGAGGAACGTAAGCGTATCGACATCGGCGATGTCTATTCCAGCTATGCGCGCTTGGAAGCGGCGCTGGGCTGGAGGCCGGCGGTCGCGCTGGAAGACGGGCTACGCATGACGATTGACTACTATCGCCGGAACCGGCGCTATTACTGGTAGGGGGGACCTATGGCGGTCAACGTGCCACTGGTGGATTTGCAGGGACAGGTGGCGGCGCTGCGGGGGGAGATCGACGCAGCGATAGCGCGCACGCTGGACAGCGGATGGTATATCCTGGGGCGCGAGACGGCGGCGTTTGAGGCGGAGTTCGCCGCGTATGTGGGCGGCTCCGGCCCCGCGGTGGGCTGTGTGGGCGTCAATTCGGGGACGGACGCGCTGCAACTGGCGCTGTGGGCGTGCGGGGTGGGGCCTGGCGACGAGGTGATCACGGTGAGCCATACCGCGGTCGCGACGGCCGCGGCCATCCGACTGACCGGGGCGACGCCGGTCTTGGTGGATATCGACCCGGCGACCTACACCATGGACCCGGCGACGCTGACCGCGGCCATCACGCCGCGCACCAAGGCCGTGATCCCGGTGCATCTGTACGGCCACCCGGCGGACTTGACCGCGATCCTGGCCGTCGCCCGGCGGCATGGGCTGGCCGTGGTCGAGGACTGCGCGCAGGCGCATGGCGCGCTCTATCAAGGGCGGCATGTGGGAACCTGGGGCGATCTGGGCTGTTTCTCGTTCTATCCGACCAAGAACCTGGGCGCGCTGGGCGATGGCGGCGCAGTCGTCGCCCGCGACCCGGCGTTGGTGGAACGCGTGCGGCTGCTGCGCGAGTATGGTTGGACGCCGCAAGCGCGCTACGTCTCGCAGGTCGAGGGGATGAACAGCCGCTTGGACGAGATGCAAGCGGCGATTTTGCGCGTCAAGCTGCGCCATTTGGACGCCTGGAACGCGGCGCGGCGGGCCACCGCGGCGCTCTATGCCGAGCTGCTGCCGCGGTCAGGCGGTTCCCGGTTGACGCTGCCCGTGGAGCGGTCCGATTGCCGGCATGTCTATCACCTGTATGTGGTGCGCGTGGAGGACCGCGACACCTTCCGCGCCGGGCTGCACGCTATGGGCGTGGGGACGGGCATCCATTACCCCGTGCCGATCCACCTGCAGCCCGCCTATGCCGCGGCGGCTGGCCGCGGCCCGGTCCTGCCGCAGACCGAGCAAGCCGCCGGCGAGATCGTGTCGCTGCCCATGCACCCACTGCTGACGCGCGAGCAGGCGGAATGGGTCGCCCACGCGGCGCGGTCGGCGCTGGGCGTGGCGGGCTAGTTGCGGGTGGGAAGGTGGCGCAGGGCGCGGTCGAGAGATTCCTCGTCGCAGACTTCTTGGAATGACAACGGTACTTGGGACGGCTACCGCGTGGCGCTGGCCGGTCTGATCACGGTCTACACGTGGGTGTTTACGGCGCTGGCCTTTGGGCTGCACGCCGGGATGCGGACCCACAAGGCCGATTTGGGGCAGATCGCACAGGCCGTGTGGAACAGTAGCCGCGGCCGCTTTGTGGAGATGACCGACAACGGGTTTATCGCCACGCGCATGACCGACCACGTGGAGCCGATCCTGGCGGTGGTCAGCCCCCTCCTGTGGGTGTGGGACGATGTGCGGGCGCTGCTGTGGCTGCAAGTGGCGCTGGTGGCGCTGGGCGCGTGGCCGCTGTATGAACTGGCGCTGCTGCTGCTGGACCGGACCCTCGACCCCGCCGCGCGCGGCCAGGTGTGGCAGTGGGAGCCGCTGCGCCGGTTGACGCGACCGCTGGCGCTGGCGTTGGCGCTGGCCTATCTGCTGACACCACAACTCCAATCTGCTGTGCTGACCGAGTTTCACGCGGTCCCGCTGGCCGCGCCCCTGGTGCTGTGGGCGCTGTGGGCGGTGGAGGCGCGACGGTGGGGCCAATTTGCCGCGGCGACCGTGCTGCTGGGGGCCGTGAAGGAAGAGACGGCGCTGCTGGCCGCGGGGGTGGGGGTGTGGGCGGGGTGGCGGAGTACGTTGGTGGGGTGGGGGGACGCCACGCCGCGGCGGTCGTGGGCAGGCGCGGGACTGGGCAGCCTGCTGGCGCTGGCGGGGCTGGCCTGGTTCTATGTGGCGACCTTTGTGATCGTCCCGGCGCACGCGATGGATGTCTACGGCGTGGCGGAGAGCACCTATTTTCGGCGCTATGGCGCGTTGGGCGACTCACCGCTGGACATTGCGCGCAACCTGGTCACGCAGCCCGGGCTGGTGTGGGCGATCGCACGTGAACCGGCGCGGCTGGCTTACCTGTGGGGGCTGGCTACCCCGTTTGGGCTGTTGGCGCTGGCGGCCCCGGAAGTGGCGCTGCTGGCCGGGCCGGTGCTGCTGGCGAATCTGCTGAGCGCGTATCCGGCGCAATACTACGGCGAGTTCCATTACAGCGCGCCGGTGGTCGTCTACTTTGCGGCGGCGGCGGCGTTTGGGCTGGCGCGGCTGGCGCGGGGATCGGCCCACTTTCAGCACATGCCCGCAGCGCATCCGGCGGTGATGGCCGCGGCCAGCCTGGCGCACAATGGGCGGACGGCGCTGCGCCCGCTGCTGGCGGGGGCGCTCGTGGTGTGGCTGGTGGGTTGGGCGGGGACGAGCTATACAGCCGCGGGGCGCGGTCCCGGCGGGGGACGCTATGACCCGACGCCGGTCACGGCGCATCACCGGCTGCTGGCGCGCTTCACCGCGCAGATTCCGCGCGATGCGGCGGTGACGGCGACGGCCGCGGTGCATCCGCACGTGGCGCTGCGCCGCTATGTGTACCAGTTTCCCACGGGGCTGGAGCCGCCGGGCGAGGCCGAGTGGGCGCTGCTCGATGTGACGACCGCGACCGATATGGCTCCCGGTGACGTGCGGACGACGGTGGAAGCCATGCTGGCGGGTGAATGGGGCGTGGTGGACGCCGCGGATGGGTATTTGCTATTGCGAAAAGGCGCAACGGTGCGGGCGATCCCTCCGGCGTTTTATGATTTTGCGCGCACGCGCGCCGCGCCTACATCCGCTGCGCCGCTGGCGTTGACCGGGGTGGAGGCGGCGGACTGGCCGCGCTGGCGGCAGACGCGGGTCGTCACGTCCTGGCAGGTGGGGCCGGGCTACGATGGCGCGAGCATGGCCCCGGCCATCGAGCTGCGGACGCCGGGCGGCGAGACGCTCTATCGCTGGGCGGATGCGATGCCGCCGGCGCTGGTATGGTATCCGCCGGACGTGTGGCAGCCGGGCGACACCGTCACGGCGACGACGCTCCCGCTGGTTTTGCCTGCCGTGTGGGGTGTGGCGGTGGAACGGACGCCGGGACTGGTCTGGCCGCCGGCGGGCGCGGAGGTCGTCGGGGAGTCGGCGGCACTGGTGGGCGCGTATGCGCGTAGTCAACGGGGCGAGGTGGCGCTGCCCATTCGCCCACCGGCAAGCGCGGCCGCCGTCTTTGACGTGGGCGACGGACATACGTTCGTGCTGGAAGCGGGCGTCGCGCAGTTGACGATCCGGCCCGGCGGTGTGGTGGATGTCCACTTACAGTGGACGGGCGCGGCGTGGCCCGACGGCGCGGTTGTGTTCGTGCATCTGCGGCAGGATGGCGTCAATCGCAGCCAGCAGGACGGTCTGCCCCGCTATTTCGTGCAGCCAGCGCCGGGCAAACTGGTGGCTGTCACGGATTGGCGGCAGTTGGTTGCGCCGGATGACCTGACGCCGGGTGTGTGGACGGTCGTGGTGGGGCTGTATCAGCCCGCGGCCGACCGGCGGCTGCCGCTCCTCAACGCCGCGGGCGCGGCGTCGGGCGACGAACTCGTCGTGGCGACGCTGACGCCTGTGCCGCCGCGCGTCGCGGACCAGAGTTGCGCGCTGATCCCGGCGACGTGCGCCAGCCAGGTGGAATGAGTGAGCGATTTGTACCGGATACGGGTGACTTGCGTATAGTGAGTTTGGGGCATGGGGCCGGCGGCTGAGGAGCGGTCCACCTAGTTCGCGTAACAAAAGACCGCCGCGGCGTGCAGGCGTGGTCGTTGCCTGGATACCGCGGCGGTCTGTGATTGGCGAACGCGCCGGGAGTGTGCGCGCTTTCGTGATAGGAACTGTTACGCGGCGACCGGGCGCAGCCCCAGATAGACGCGTTCTGTGCCCAGGGTGCGGAGGATGGTGTCCGCCGAGAGCCAGGGCAGCAGTTGGTGCAGTTCGTTGGGCGACAGCGCGGTGTTGTTGTTGGCCAGGAAAATGCGAAAACAGGCCGATGCCAGCGGCAGCCGCTCATTGATGTAGTCGGGGTCGTTGGCGCAGCGGGTGCGCAGGCATTCGCGCAGGGCGTCGGTCTGGTGGACTTCGCCGGTGTCCGGGTCCACCCAGTCTACGTTTTCGGTATTTTGATGGTCGGCGAAACGCTCGCGGCATTCGTCGCAGAGCTGGTCGCGCAGGTAAAGACGAAAGTCGCGACCGCTGGACTCCCACCAGTCGTAATCAATGTGAAACTTGGTGTCCAGGGTAGGACGGTAGCGCGTGATGCGCCGCAGAGTAACCGTTTGACTCATAAGCGAATCTCTCCCCAGAGACTAGCCGGCATACGGGTCGTGACGACAGCGCGGACGCGATGCCGTCACGACCCTGTGCCGGCGGCGGCGATTAGGCAAGGGCGAACAGGCCGCCCCCCACGTCGCGGAAGCGACGGTTGCTGATCAGCATGTAGAAGATGGGGCCGGGCGGACAGCGACGGACGATGTTGACGGCGCTGTAGACGCTCTTGGCATGGACCGTGCCCTGGGGGTTGAGTTTGGTCAACTCCGGGACGATTTGCTCGACCAATTGAGCCAACTCGACGCCCTGTTCGACCAGGCGGCTGCGCAGTTCGTCCAGGGCGTTGCGATCGGCGTCGGCGACAATCATGGCCTCGTCGTATTCGCACTTCACCTCGATTTTGTTCATTTCCAGGGTGAGGCGCAGTGCATCAAGGTCGGCGGCGGCCATGCGCGCCCATTCGCGTTTGGGGCGACGGGTGCGGAAGTCCACGACGATTTCGTTGGGCGTGGCGGTTCGCTCCAGGGTAATGTAAGCGCCCACGGGCAGGCTGTGGTCGTCCATCCACTTGGTCAGGCCGGTGACATAGCGCAGTTCGTGCACGACCCAGCCGGTGTACCGGGTGCCCCACCGACCGTCGACGAGGGTCACGGTGGATTTGCCCAGTTCGCCGCTGGGGAAGAAGCTGCGCGTGCGCCCGTTGAGGGGCAAGGTCCCGCAGCGGCGATGGGGGTAGGTCAGCGTAAAGCTGGTGTTGGGGACGACGGTGGGCAATTCGCTGCTGAGGCTGCTTTCGCCCCATTCGTCGTCCAGTTCCCATTCGGTCTGGAGCAAGTCCACGCTGAGCAGGGCGCGGTTGTAGCGCACGCTGCTGGGGCGCAGCGCGAGCGGCGCGGCGACGACCTCGGCGGGTTCGAGACGGCGCAAATACCAGGCGACCGCGCTGTTGCGCTGGACACGGTCAAAGCGTTCGTCGCGGCCCAGGGCGTGTTCCAGGCTGATGCGCTGCATGGACTTGGCGACGTTGGCGTCCAGCTCGACTTCCTTGAGGAGTTCGGCGGTGCTCTGCGGCGTGGCGTTCATTTCGATGAGCGCCTCGGCGATGTTGAGATGGCCGACGTGGACCTCGGCGAGCATGTCGGCCAGGAGCCAACTGTCCTCGACCTGGACAAACTGGTCGCTGCGGTCGCTTTCTTCCAGGCCATAGAGGACGCTTTCGTCAATCTCGAGCTGATAGAGCGCATAGATTTCTTCGGCGGAGAGCAGCGCGTCGTTGTGCAGGAGTTGGTCGCTGTCGATCTGGTTGAGGCGGTGCTCAGTTTGCAGACTGGCGGCGAACTCGCGCGGTTTGTCGTTGCCGGGGAAGCGCACTCTGATCACTTCAAAGTCGCCGTGTTCGGGGTTCTGGCCGGGGCGCACGTCGACGACGTCGCCCGCGGCAAATTCCAGCGCGGGGAAGACCAAAGTTTGTCCCACGGTAAAGTGGGCTTTGGGCGTGTAAACAGCGCCTTTGGCGAGCTCCGATTCGATCTTGGCGTTCTCGCGCCGCATATATTCCCGGATGAGCGCGATGCTCAGTTCGCTCAGACGTTTGGGCGTCTGGGTTTCCAGGAGCAGGGTATAAAGAAAGTCCAGATCGCTTGCGGTGACCTCGAACTGGTCGCGCCAGAAAGCTGCTGTTTGGGTTTGGTGTTGCAGCACGCTTTCCTCCTCTTGCTCACATGAGATCGGTAGAATAGATGGCCGCCGGTAGCGGGCGGGCCGCGTCATTAGGCAGCGTAACGGCGTCCATACGTTGTTGACGTAAGTCGCAAAAATGTATTATACCGGCATCCATCCGGCGGGCCAAAAAATCGACCGTCGCGCGCTAATGGGGGTTTCGCCGCCGCGGGGCCGGGATGCCCGGATTCGCGGTCGCTGCACTATAATGCTCGCATGTCCGGGGATGGCGGCGCGCCGGTGGGCCGCCTCCCCTTATCCAATGAATTCACAAGCTGCGAAGGAATCGCCGACGATGACGCGTGTGTTGATGTTGGCCAGCTTTGGCCTGGAGATTGTGGAGTGCGGCGGCGCATTGGTGCGCCACGTGCAGGCCGGCGACGAGGTGTACGCCGCGGTGCTGCTGTGCCGGCCCGAGAGCCGTCCCCAAGTGCAGACCGCGGCCGGTGTGTTGGGGATTGACCAAGTGGAGTTCCTCGGTTTTCCCTATGGCGAGTGGTCCGTGGACGTGGCGTGGAAAGAGAAGATCGTGGAATTGGTGCGGCGGGTGCGGCCGGACATCGTGATCACGCAGGACCCGCATCACGCCCAACACGACCTGGACCCGGATCGGCGGCTGATCGCGCTGCTCTATACCGAAGGGTTTGCGCTGGCGGGGCGGGATTGGCATGTCGCCGAGTGCGGCGGCCACGCGCCCCATCTGGTGCGGACGATCTATTACATGACGCCGGAGCATCCCAACTGCATTGTGGAGATCAGCGAAACCTTTGCGCTCAAGCAGAAGGCGCTGGCGGTGTTGGGGTATCAGATGGCGTTTAGCGCGCAGATGATCGAGCAACGGGTGTCGAGCGAGGCGCTGCAACTGGTGACGCCGGACTATGCGACACTGCGGGCAGACAAGCAGGCGTTGGGGTTGGCGCTGCATGGGCAGTTTGACCTGGCGCTGGCGTTGATCAACGGATTGGCGGGCCATTCGGGCGCGGTGTTGGGCGAAGCCTATCGCCGCGAAGGGCCGTTTGTGGTGGACAAGCTGCCGGTCTAGCTCAAGTTGCCGTCCTGTCATTGCGAGGGGCCCAGGGGGCTCCCCGCGACGAGGAATCTCTCTGGCAGGGTGCGTTTCCCAGAGTGATTCCTCACTGCGTTCGGAATGACACTAGGCTTTGAGGCGCGGGTTGAGGATTTGCTCCAGGGCAAAGCCGACCAGCGCAAAGCCCAGCGCGGCGCAGACGATGAGCAGGCCCGGCGGCAGCACCCACCATAGCCAAGCCGGGGTGAGGAACGCCCCGCGCACCTGCGCCCAATAGAGGACCGTGCCCCAGCTTTTCTGGAGCGGGTCCCCCAAACCAAGGAAACTCAGTGCGGCCTCCAGCAGGATGGCCGCACTGGTTGCTTCGACGAACTGGCCGACCGCCAGCAGCATCACTTGCGGCAAGAGGTGGCGGGTGATGATGCGGCGGTCGGTCGCGCCGGTGGCGCGGGCGGCCAGCACATAGTCCTGGCAGGCCAGGGTGAGGACCTGCGAGCGGATCACGCGCGCCGCGCCTGCCCAGATGAGCAAGCCGATGATCAGGATGGTGTTGGTGATGCTGCGGCCCAAGTAGGCGGCCAGCAGGATCAAGAGCGGCAAGAACGGCAGCACCAGGATCACGTCGACCAGCCGCATGAGCCAGGGGTCAAGACGGCGGTAGTAGCCGGAGAGTAGCCCCACGGTAGCGCCGACGACGATGGCGACCAGCGCCGAGAGGACGCCCACGGTGAGCGAGATGCGCGCGCCGTAGATGAGTTCGCTCAGAATATCCTGGCCGATGTCGTTGGTCCCCAGCCGGTGCTCGGCGCTGGGGATGCCAAAGGGCTTCCCCACGCGCTCGGTGGGGTCATAGGGACTCAGCCAGGGGGCAAAGACCGCGGTGATGGTCAAGCCGGCGATCAGCAGGACGCCGATGGCCGCGGCCACATGCGCGGTGGTGAGGTGAAAACGCCGGCGCGCGACCGGGATCGCGCCGGCGGGCAGGACATGCGGCGGGCGGGTCTGCACATGGGTCGAAGTGGTCATGTTCCCTTCACCCGTGGGTCGAGCAGGGGGTAGAGGAGGTCGGCGAGCAGGTTGGAGATGAGCACGGCGACGGTAAAGAGCAGGAAGGCCGCCTGCATGACGGGGTAGTCCCGGCCGCTGACGGCTTCGTAGATCAGCCGGCCTAGACCGGGGTAGGAGTAGACGGTTTCGACCACGACGGCCCCGCCAAAAGCCGACCCCAACCGCAAGGCGAGCACGGTCACCACGGGAGCCATCGCGTTCCGCAGCACATGCCGGAAAAGGATGGTCGACTCGCCCAGACCTTTGGCGCGGGCCGTGCGAATGAAGTCATTGCCCAACACGCTCAACATGCTGTAGCGCATGGTAATGTAGATGTTGGGGATGCTGACGACGGCCAGCGTGAAGGCGGGCAGGGCCGTGTGGCGGGCGATGTCCACGACTTTGGTCCAGCCGGTGTAGCCGGAGGCCGGTGTGACCGCGCCAAAGGACGGCAGCCAGCCCCAGTTGACCGAGACGATGGAGATGAGCAGCATGCCCAGCCAGAAGGAAGGCAGCGAGTTGAGCGCGATCATGGTCCAGAGCAGGCCCACGTCCAGCAGCCCGGCGCGCCGCCAAGCCGAGAACGCGCCCAAGACGATGCCGGCCAGCGCCGAGACGACCAACGCCGACCCGGTAATGAGCAGCGTCCAGGGCAAGGTCGCCAGGAGCATGTCGGCGATGGGGCGCTTCTGGCGGTAGGAATAGCCGAAGTCACCGCGGAGTATGTCACCCCAATAGTCGAGATACTGCACATAGA
>CAYJQA010000103.1:4485-11839 GCA_964372065.1 uncultured Litorilinea sp. | reverse complement strand
GGCCAGAGAAGGGCGACGGTTGTCATTCCGAGGCCATAGGCCGAGGAATCCCTCTGGGGCGGCGACAGGGCAGAGGGATTCCTCACTACGTTCGGAATGACAGATTCCTGCTTCTTCTCTGCCTTGGCGCTCTTGGCGGCTTTGCGTGAGCTATCTTCTGCTCTGCGTGCGCCGGAGGGCGTCGTACATGGCTGCGCGCCCCGGCATGGAGTATAATCCACGCCAAACCGAGGATATGGCGGCGGCGGTCGCGAACCGCGCCGCGCCACACAAAGCAGCCGGGTATGAGCAAGCGGATCGTCGTCAAGTTAGGCACGAGCGTTCTGACCGGGGGCGGCAAGCAACTGGACCAGGCGCGCATGGTCGAATTGGTGCGCCAGTGCGCCGAGCTTTATCACCAGGGCCACGAAGTGGTGGTCTGTAGCTCCGGCGCGGTGGCGACCGGGCGCGCGCATCTGGGCTTTCCCAAGCTGCCGCCGACCGTCGTCTCCAAGCAGCTTTTCGCGGCGGTGGGTCAGCCGCATCTGATGCTCCAGTGGGAGCGTTTCTTTGAGATCTATAACATCCACGTCGGCCAGATTCTCTTGACCCGCGCCGACGTGGAGGATCGCCACCGTTACCTCAACGCCCGCGACGCGCTCACGGCCATGCTGGAGCAGCGCATCGTGCCCATCGTCAACGAGAACGACGCCATCGCCACCGAGGAGATCAAGGTCGGCGACAACGATAACTTGTCGGCGCTGGTCGCCACGCTGGTCAACGCCGATCTGCTGCTAATCCTCACAGACATCGCAGGGCTGTACAGCGCCGACCCGCGCACCCATCCCGACGCCGAGTTGATCGCCGAGGTCCACCGCATTGACGACGCGCTGCGCGCGGTCGCGGGCGGGACCAGCACGGGGCTGGGCGTGGGCGGGATGACGACCAAGCTGACCGCGGCCAATGTCGCCATGCACGCCGGGGTGGATGTGGTGATCGCGGCGGGCCGTGAACCCAACGTGGTGGTGCGCGTGGCCGCGGGCGAACTGGTGGGGACGCGCTTTCATGCGCTGGAATCACGGCCCGAAAGCCGCAAACGGTGGATCTTGGCCGGCCCCAAACCGGCGGGGCGGCTGGTCGTAGACGACGGCGCGGCGCGCGCCCTGTGCCAGCGCGGACGCAGCCTGCTCCCGGCGGGGATCGTGGCCGTGGAGGGGCGCTTTGATCGTGGCGACACCGTGACCATCCTCGACCAACACCGCGTGGAGTTGGCGCGTGGTCTTACCGCCTATGGTAGCGCGGACCTGGCGCACATTGCCGGAGTCAATTCCGCCGAGATTGCCGAGCGGTTGGGCTACACCTATGGCGACGCCGCCGTCCACCGCAACAACCTTGTCCTGCTGATGGACTGAGCGGAGAGGGGAGAGGTATCACGCAAAGCCGCAAAGAACGCAAAGGCAGAGAAGAGAAAGAAGAAATTGTCATTCCGCGGTCTGCGACCGCGGAATCTCGCTGCTCTGGTCGCCTGCCAGAGGGATTCCTCGTCGCAGACTCCTCGGAATGACAGCGCCGGGCTGTTGTCATTCCGAGGTCGAAGACCGAGGAATCTCTCTGTCCTGCCCGCTTTGCGTGAGATCCACTTATGACGCCCATTCTGCGGATTGAGAAGCTGCACCATACGTTTGCGGCGGCGGACGGCGGGACGGTCCAGGCCCTAGCCGGGGTGGACCTGACCGTCGCGGCGGGCGAGTATGTGGTCATCCTGGGACACAACGGGTCGGGCAAGTCCACGCTCGCCAAACACCTGAACGCGCTGCTGCTGCCCACACAGGGCGATGTGTGGGTGAAGGACTGGAACACGCGCGACGCCGCCCACCACCGGGCGATCCGCGCGACGGTGGGCATGGTCTTTCAGACGCCCGACAACCAGATCGTCGCCACCATCGTCGAAGAGGACGTGGCCTTTGGCCCGGAAAACCTGGGCGTGCCGCGCGCCGAGATGCTGCGTCGCGTCGAATGGGCGCTGACCCAGGTGGACATGCTGCCGCACCGCCATCGCGCGCCGCATCTGCTCTCCGGCGGGCAAAAGCAGCGCATCTGTATCGCCGGGGTGCTCGCTATGCAGCCCGCGGTGCTGGTGTTGGACGAGTCGACCGCCATGCTGGACCCGCAGGGCCGCCGCGAAGTGTTGGCGACCGCGCACCGGCTCAACCGCGAGCAGGGCGTGACGGTGATCGCCATCACCCACTTCATGCGCGAGGCCATCGACGCCGACCGCGTGGTGGTCATGGCCGAGGGGCGGGTCGCGCTGGAAGGAACCCCGCACGCGGTTTTTCGCCAGGCCGAACGGCTGCGCCAACTCCAGTTGGACGTGCCGCCCGTGGTCGAGTTGGCGCACCGGCTACATGCCCGGCTGCCCGCTTTTCCCGCGGACCTGCTGGCCGAAGACGAACTGGTGGACGCGGTGCGCCGCTACCGCCCGGCCGCCGGCCAGGGGAGTCCCGCCCCGGCGCGCGGTCCCCTGCCTGCCCCCAGCGCGCCCAACGGGAGTCCACCCCAGGGCGCGCCGCTGATCGACGTCAGCCATCTAGTCCACGACTATATGCAGGGGACGCCGCTGGCCGTGCGTGCGCTCCACGATGTGACGCTGGCCGTGCATCCGGGCGAGATCGTGGGCATCTTGGGGCATACCGGGTCGGGCAAGTCCACCGCGGTGCAGCACCTAAACGGGTTACTGACCGCGCACGGCGGCCGCGTTACGGTCATGGGCCAAGACCTGGCCGCGCCCGGTGTGGACCTGCGCGCCGTGCGCCGCCAGGTGGGGCTGGTCTTTCAGTTTCCCGAAGCGCAGCTTTTTGAACGCTACGTGGGCGATGACATTGCCTATGGCCCGCGCCGGCTTGGTCTGGGCCGCGAGGAGATCCGCGGCCGCGTGCAGCGGGCGATGGAAGCGGTGGGGCTGGACTTTGCGGCGTTCAAGGACCGCCAGACCTTTGCGCTGAGCGGGGGCGAACGGCGGCGGGTGGCGTTGGCCGGTGTGCTGGCGCTGGAGCCGCGCGTGCTCATCCTGGACGAGCCGACCGCCGGGCTGGACCCGCAAGGCCGCCGCCGTCTGTGGCGGCATATCCTTGATCTGCACGACCAGGGGATCACGCTGGTGGTCATCTCGCACAACATGGAGGAACTGGCCGCGCTGTGTGACCGGCTGTACGTCATCGCCGAGGGGCGGACGACGCTGGACGGGTCCCCGGCGACAGTCTTTGCTCAGGGCGAGGCGCTGGCGCGCATGGGGCTGGAAGTGCCCGCGGCCACGGCCATCGTGGACCGGCTGGCCGCGGCGGGCATTCTCCCGGGCCGCGTCTCCGCGACGACCATCACCCAGGCCGCCGATGTCCTCGCGACGTGGTTGGGGGGATGAGAGAGAGAAGAAGGACTTACCGCAAAGAGCACAAAGAGCGCAAAGAAGAAGGGGCAAAGCTGCCACCTTGGCGGATGGGCGACCAGTGTCATTCCGAGGTCGAAGACCGAGGAATCCCTCTGGTCTGAGTGCGCCCGTCAGAGAGATTTCTCCTCGCAGACTCGTCGGAATGACAGAGCGGTAACTTGGATTCTGCTTTGTGTTCTTTGCGCTCTTTGCGGCTATCTGAGAGATATGCGGGGATCGCACATGGTCAATTTTGAACTGCTGCGGAACGTCACCATTGGGCAATACATCCCTACCGGCTCGGTCGTGCACCGGATTGACCCGCGCGCCAAGTTGGTCGCGGCGGCGTGTCTGGTGCTGGCGGTGTCGTTCAACACGTCGCTGCTCGCCAACACGCTCTTTCTGGGGGTGGTGCTGGGGATCGCGGCGCTCTCGCGCATCCCGTTCGGCTACATCTGGCGCGGGGTGTTGTTGGGGCTGCCGGTGTTGATCCTGATCTTCGTCATGCAATTCCTGTTCTTGGGCAGCGTGGAACCGGCGGGCCGCGTCTATGCCGAGTTCGGCTGGCTGCGCGTCACGCGGTACAGCCTGCACCTGATCGCCGTCAGCATCCTGCGCATCATCGCGTTCATCTTCCTGACGAGCCTGGTCACCATGACCGCAACCACGACCGAACTCACGCATGGGGTGGAACGGCTACTCGCCCCGTTCCGGCGCTTTGGCGTGCCGTCGCATGAACTGGCGTTGATCCTCACGATCTCGCTGCGCTTTGTGCCGACGCTGGCCGAAGAGACCGAGCGTATTATGAAGGCGCAGGTCAGCCGCGGGGCGGACCTGGGTACGACCTTTTGGCGGCCCGACAAGACGGTGCGCTCGCTGCTGCCGCTGATTGTGCCGCTCTTTTTGGGCGCGTTTCGGCGCGCGGAAGACCTGGTGCTGGCGATGGAAGCGCGCGGCTACAGCAGCGGCACGGGCCGCACTCAGTTTGTGGAGCTACACGGCGGCCCGCGTGATGTCGCGGTGGTGGTCGGGGCCGTCGCCTTTATGGTGTTGATGATTTGGTCGCCCTTCCCCGCGCTGCGCGATGTGCTGGCGCAGTTGGGGATCACCGGACTATAGACGATGACTGCTAACAGCTTCCCCCACGACCTCACGCCGACCCTCTCGCCCATGCACGCGGACGATATTCCCGCGGTGATGGCGATTGAGGCCGCCAGCTTCCCGACGCCCTGGTCGGCGCAGACCTACGCCAACGAGTTGGAGAACCGGCACGCATCCTACTGGGTGGTGCGCCCGGCGACGCCCGGCGACCGCGCCGATGTGCCGCCCATCCTGGCCTATGCCGGGTTGTGGCTGCTGGGCGAGGAAGCGCACGTCACGACCATCGCCACGCACCCGGCATGGCGGCGGCGGCATGTGGGCGAATGGCTGCTGCTGCGGATGCTGGGAGTGGCGCGCGCGGGCGGCGTGGACGAGGTCACGCTGGAAGTGCGCGTCGGCAACGTGGGGGCCATTGCGCTCTATCGCAAGCTCGGCTTCGAGGTGGTGGGGCGGCGCAAGAGCTACTATCGCGACACGGGCGAAGATGCGCGGCTGCTCACGTTCTTTGCGGTGCAGCATCCCGCGGTGTGGCGGCGTGTCGAGGCGCGCTTGACCGAAATTGAGGGATAAAGAGAAGCAGCAGGTCTCACGCCAAGACGCCAAGAACGCAAAGGCCAGAGAAGGGCGACGGTTGTCATCCCGAGGCCATTGGCCGCGGAATCTCTCCGGGTGTTGCGCAGGCAGAGGGATTCCTCGCTAACGCTCGGAATGACACATTACGACTTACTTTCTCTGCCTCTTCTTTGCGCCCTGTGCGTCTTTGCGTGAGACTTCTCCCCTCTCTTCTCCTGCGCTAGAATGAAGTCAGCGGAGCGTGGGCGCTCCGCCGACGCCGAGGATGGACCATGTATCGTTTCTATGCCGACCCGACTACCCTGGACGAGGCGCTGGCGCTCAAGGCGTATCACGGCGAGCAGGCGCGCTTTATCGCCGGGGGGACCGACCTGCTGATCGAGCTGGACCGCGAGGCGCGCCGCGCCCCTGATGGCGGCGAGTTAGGGCTGATCGACCTGACGCGCATCCCCGGTCTGGCCGAGGTTACCCTGGTGGACGGGCAAATTCAACTCGGCCCGCTGGTCACGCACAACCAATGCGTCGCCAGCCCGCTGATTGTGGAGCACGCGTTCCCGCTGGCGCGCGCCTGTTGGGAAGTGGGCGCGCCACAGATTCGCAACCGGGCAACAGTAGCGGGCAACCTCATTACGGCCAGCCCGGCCAACGACGCGATTGTGCCGCTGATGGCGTTGGGCGCGACCGTCACCCTTGCCGGCACGGCCCGCGGCGAGCGCACGCTGCCGCTGGCGAGCTTCTACACCGGCTTTCGCAAGGTGGACCTAGCCCCGGATGAGATGCTCACGCGCATCAGCTTCCCCCCGCTTGGCCCGCACCAGGAGGGCACTTTTATCAAGCTGGGGCTGCGCCGCGCCCAGGCCATCAGCGTGGTCAGCGTCGCGGCGATTGTCACGTGGGACGCGGGCCGCGCGCGCGTGCAGGCCGCGGCCATCAGCCTGGGCGCGGTCGCACCGGTCATCGTGCGGGCCGCCGCGGCGGAAGCCTTCCTCGCCGGGCAGCCGTTAAACGACGCGGTGATCGCCGCAGCGGCGCGACTGGCGGTGCAGGCCGCGTCGCCGATTGACGACGTGCGCGCCGACGCCGAGTATCGCGCCGCGATGGTGGAGACGCTCACGGCGCGCAGCTTGACGCGGATCCGCGATGGGCAGGCCCGCGCCGGGTGGATCGAACAGCCTGTGCTGCTCCGGGGCAAAACGGATGGGCGCTGGCCCGTCACCCAGGCCAAGCCCGACGACCCGGTCGCGATTGTCAACGGGACGGCAACCACCCTCACGCCGGGCATGACGCTGCTGGATAGTCTGCGCCTGGCCGGGTATGTGGGTGTCAAGGAAGGATGCGCCGAAGGAGAATGCGGCGCATGCACCGTCTTTCTGGACGGCATGGCGGTCATGGCCTGTCTGGTCCCCGCCGAACGCGCCGCGGGCTGCGAAGTCGTTACGGTGGAAGGGCTGGGCAACCCCACCGCGCTCCATGCCGTGCAGGCGGCGCTGGTGCAGAGCGGCGGCGTCCAGTGTGGCTATTGCACGCCCGGCTTTGTCATGAGCGCGGCCAAGCTGCTGGAAGAACGGCCCCAGCCGACCCGCGCCGAAGCTGCCGAGGCGCTCACCGGGAACTTCTGCCGCTGCACCGGCTATCGCAAAATCCTGGACGCAGTGGTCGCCGCGGCCGCCCGTAGGGGAGAACCGACGCCATGACGCTACCGCCCGACCCGCGCATCATCCTCGGTCCCGTCGTCCAGGTAGGCATCGTCGTGCGCGACGTCCACGCCGCGGTCGCTGCCTGGACCCGCCGCTTCCAACTCGACCCCGCGCAGTTCGTGGACTGGCCGCCCACGCCCGAAGCCGCGACCACGGGGACCTATCACGGCGGTCCCGGCAACTTTCGTATGCGGCTGGCCTTTCTTGAGCTAGGGTCGGTACAGTTGGAGTTTATCGAGCCGCTGGAAGGCGACAACATCTACTACGATTTCTTGGCGGAGCACGGCGAGGGGCTTCACCATCTGCTCTTTGAGGTGGACGACCCGGACGCGGTCGCCGCGGGGCTGGGCGTCAAGGTGATGCAGAGCGGCAGCTCGACGCTCTTCCCCGGCGCGTTCTGGAGCTATCTGGACACCCAGGACGCGCTCGCCGCGATTGTGGAATTGCGGACGAAAAAGAGTTGATAGGGTGGATCGCCGCCTATCTCACTTGCCGGTAGACACAGAACCGCCCAGGCCAACCGACCTGGGCGGTCTTTATCTCAGGGCGATCCACCCCCTGCCTACTTCCAGTCTTGGCG
>CAYJQA010000103.1:0-4475 GCA_964372065.1 uncultured Litorilinea sp. | reverse complement strand
GGTCGCGGCGATTATTGAGATACTTGTCAATAGCCATGGCGGCGATGACGCCGTCGGACGCGGCGATGACCGCCTGCTTGACGTGCGTGCAGATCAGATCGCCCACGGCAAAGACGCCGGGCAGATTGGTCTGCATCTCGCGGTCCACGGCCAGACAGCCGTCGGGCGTGGTCTCCACCTGGCCCAGCAGGTAGTCGGTGATGGGCTTGGCCCCTTGCAGGTAGATAAAGACGCCCTCCACCGGGACAACTTCCTCCGCGCCGTCGCGCGGGCGGATGCGAACTCCTGTCACCTTGCCGTTGCCCACGACCTCGCGCAGCCGCGTGCCCAGGCGAATGGTCACGCCCGGCTTGGCCTGCAACTCCGCCAGCAGATGCGGTCGCGCGTTAAAGGTAGGCGTGGGCACGACCATCTCGACGTGACCGGCGAACTTGGTCAGAAAGAGCGCCTCTTCGGCGGCTTCGTCGTTGTTGCCCACGACGGCCACGGTGCGCCCGCGGAAGAACGCGCCGTCACAGGTGGCGCAGTAGCTCACCCCGCGCCCCAAGAACTGCTCCTCGCCCGCCACGGTTTGGGTACGCCCCATCGCGCCCGTCGCCAGGATGACGGCGCGGGCCGTGAACTGGTTGGTCCCCGCCATGATGCTTTTGACGTCGCCGCCCAGGTCCGCGCCGACGACCTTGTCGGTGAGGAACTCGGCCCCGAAGGACACGGCCTGGTTGCGCATGATTTCGACCAGGTCCGCGCCGCTGATGGGGCCGGGCACGCCGGGATAGTTGCTGATCAGGTCGGTGACGCCTAGCGCACCCGCGGTCAGCCCTTTGTCGATGACCAGCGTGCGCAGTTCGGCGCGCGCGGTATAGATGGCGGCGGCTGTGCCCGCCGGCCCGCCGCCAATGATAATCACATCATAGGGGGTAGGCGCGCCCACCCCCATGCCCAGATTCAATTCCATGGTACTCCCTCGCAATTCCAGATTCCGCCGTCATTCCGCGCAGGACTGTAGCGGCGGTCTCCTGACCGCCGGGGCGTCGAGTCCGCGACGGCGCGCCCAGGGGGCTCCCGGAAACCGCCGCCACGGCGTGAGCAGCATGACAAGCTCGTCTTACGCCAACGCCTCGCGCACCTTGTCCATGAGCATGGCCTCGGGGGCCGCGCCTTCCATAAAGGTGTCTTCGTTGATGACGGTGCGCGGGACGCCCATGACCTGATACTTCTGCGACAGGTGCGGGAATTCGATGGCCTCGACCGCATCGGCTTTGACCAGTTCGCTTTCCATGGCCATCATGTGGGCCAGACGCACGGCCCGCGGGCAATAGGGACAGGTCGGCGTGACAAAGACCTGGAGATGCAGCGGTTCGGCGAGCGCGGCCAACTCCGTTTTGGTTGCCTGGCTCAGCCCGGACTCGCGCTGCGAAACCATGACGATGTCTTCGATCAGGCTGCTGAACTCGTAGCCGGACGGGATGCCGTAGAAGCGGATGCCGTAGTCCTTGGCGTCGTCGCCGCCGGCCACCACCGCCACCGCGGGGATCTTGTCGATGCCGTAGGTTTGGCTGGGCTCCGCGTCGGGATGGAAGGTGTGTACTTCCACGCTCAAGATGTCGGAGAGCGCGGCGACTTCTTCGACCAGGCTGCGCGTCTCGCGGCAGTATTGGCACTCGAATTCCTGGGTAAAGACGACCAGCTTCACCGGGTGAACCAAGTCGGCGAATTCTTGAACAACCTGGCGCTGGATGTCGGCGTTGAGCAGACTCATGGGAACAATCCTTTCGACCCTTCCGGTCATGGCGTGCGGCGCCGTGGCCGCCGCGTAATTTGCTTTCTATACAGTTAGATGCACAAGTCGCGAAAAGGTTACAAACAGCCAATCGGTCACGGCAAGCCTGCCCGCCGCGGTGAGCAGGCTTGCTGCCGGGGGCAAAGAAAAGTGCCAAAGGCGAAACGCGCTTTGACAGGTGAGGGATTACTCCCGCATAATTACGCGTGGTGGTCCGGCAACCCCTCTTGACGGTCCACCGCCTCTGGTACGATGCGCTTTGATGGTTGTGATGTGTAAGTTGTCCGGTCGGCGGGCGTTGTGGTGGCGTATGTGAACGCGGGTGGTGGCCCGCGGCGAGCATGTGGCCGGAAGCCGGCTTTGCACTCCGTGGACGCTTTGTCCACTTGGTAGTCTGCTATCTCATTCCCATCTGCACAGAATTGAGGAGAATGGCTATGTCCACGCTGTCTACCCATCTTACTCGTCGCCGTTTCCTGCAATTCGCGGCGGCCGCGGCGGTCCCGCTGGCATTGGCGGCCTGCGCCGCGCCCGCGGCCGCGCCCGCGGGCGGTGGTGAAGCGGCTGCACCTGCCGGTGAAAAGGTCGCCGTCCGCTACATCGCCATGGACTACGACAGCCGCATGCAGGCGGACACGCAGGCCGTGTTCGATGCGTTCAACGCGTCGCAGGACAAGATCGACGCCAAACTGGAAATCGCTAAGTGGTCGGAGGGGCGCACCCTCATCTTGACCCAGATCAGCGCCGGTCAGCCACCCGACATCTTCAACCAGGGCGGCATCGGCGTTCTGGAGTTCGAGGCCGCCGACGAACTGGAGCCGCTGGACGACCTGATGGGGGCGGAGTTCCTCGCCAATTTCTCGCCGTCCGGCATCAACGCTATGAGCATTGGCGGCAAGCTCTACGGTATGCCCTACTTCCTGGACCCGCGCGGGCTTTACTATCGCGCAGACCTCTTTGAGGAGAAGGGTTTGAAAGCGCCGGAGACGTGGGCGGACGTGCGCGAGGCCGCCAAGGCGCTGCACAACCCGCCGAATATGTTCGGCTTCGGGATGGGCGTCGGCGGGCCGTCGGGCCGCAGTGACTACTGGTGGTATGCCTGGGTGGGCGGCATCGGCGGCGACGGCAACCTGAGCCGCTGGGCCGAAGACGGCAAATCGCTGGTCGCCAACGAAAATGGCATCAAGGCGGTGCAGTTTATCGTCGATCTGGTCTTGAACGACCAGACCACCAACCCGTCGCCGGTCAACACCGGCCGCGACGAAGACCTGCAGCCCTTGTTCCTGGCCGGACAGTTGGCGATGGTGGAAACCGGGTCGTGGCTGCCGACGATCATGCTGAACGACGCGCCGGACATCAAATTCGAGCTGGCGCCGCTGCCGGTGGCTGATGCCGGCATGACCCATGCCAATGCCTTCTGGCCGGACGCGGTGATGATGGCCAAGCAGAGCCAGCACAAGCCGGAAACGGCCGAGCTGCTCAAGTTCATGTTCAACAAGGAAAACCGGCTCGCGTTTGCCAAGCAGCGCGGCGTCATCCCGGAGCGCATCGACGTGGGCGAAGACCCGGCCTATCTCGACCCGGCGGACCCGGTCTCCAAGTACAATGCGATCTTCGTCCAGGAACTGGCGCACGCGCACAACGTCTTCGAGACGCCGTGGCCGGCCTCGGGTGAAGCCGATGATATGGATGTGATCAACGGCGTCGCCAAGGTGCTGTTGGGCGAGGCGTCGGTGGAAGATGCCATGGCCGAAGCCGCGGCCCTGATCGACGCGCGGCACGGCGTCTAAGTCGGCGCCCATTGGTATGCGGCCGGCCGGGGGGGTCGCGTGGCCCCACCGGCAGGGTCTTCCTCTCGCGCGGCGTCCTATGCACAGGCGGTTCGTTCTGCCAAGAGCCTGTCCTCCACAAAACTCAAGCCGGGGCGAAGCCCACCTGGGGAAGTTCGCCTCGGTATTAGTCTATAGGAGATACGCAGTTGAGGTCGTGAGCCGGAGGTGACAGTCACTTCGGCAAGTGACTCCCTAGAAAATAGGCATACCATTTTCATCTCTTTGTGGTGAGCGCAGCTCATGGCGACTGTCACGCGGATTGAAGATACCACTGTCACTGACGACCTCTGCGGTACCGCCTTACAGCACACCATTTTCATCTCTTTGTGGTGAGCGCAGCTCATGGCAACTGTCACCTGAGTGAAGTGCGTAACTCCTAAGTCTAGAAAGTGTGCGGGTACGTATCGCCGTTATGCCCTACTTTGCCAAACTTTCGATGTTCGCAGCGTGCGCGTGGGATGAGCTGACGCGTCCGGCTGGTTGGCTGCACGACGAACCGCGCTCTCACTGCTGAACGACAACGAAAGGCTTGTTCCGATGGCCAACTCAGCCCTATCGTCGGGTGTCCCAGGCGCAGTTGCGTCGCGCGGTCTGTTTGCCGGATTGCGCGCAGAATGGTCGGAATACCGGCTCGCCTATCTGCTGCTGGCACCCAGCACGTTGGCGTTTGTGGTTTTCTTGGTCTTTCCCATTATCAACATGATTGTTTCGTCCTTCTCCCAGGTCGATACGCTTGGCCGCATTGATCAGGTCGGTTCGCTGAGCAACTTTGTCGAACTGGCGAAGGATCCCCGTATGCCCATGATCGTGTGGCAGACGGTTATCTTCGCGTTTGGCTCGGTCTTTCTCACACTGGTCATCGC
>CAYJQA010000102.1:11390-11870 GCA_964372065.1 uncultured Litorilinea sp. | reverse complement strand
CCGTGGAGAGGTCGCATAGTCTGGCCTAGTGCGCGGGCCTGGAAAGCTCGTAACCTGAAAGGGTTCGAGGGTTCAAATCCCTCCCTCTCCGCTCTTACCAACAGGATATTCGTGTGTTGAAATCACTTCGCCAGACGCTGGGTCCCGTGCGGCAGGACACTGTGAACCCCGCCAGGACCGGAAGGTAGCAACGGTAAGCAGATCGTCTTGGGTGACATGGGGTTGCCTGGATGTTCTGGCGAAGTGATTTCAGCACACGGATATTTTTTGCCATCAAGCCGGATGCGAATACTGCACCAAAAGGATGGCGTACCTGACCGTCAGCACAACTTTCACGCGGAGCTATACATGTCTGCAACCCTCTTCTTAGTACGCCACGCCACGCCAGATTGGAGCCGTACAGACATCCGCTATGATGTCCCTCCCGGCCCACCGTTGACCGAACAAGGAGAGCGCGAGGCACAGCAGGTAGGTGAATTC
>CAYJQA010000102.1:0-11380 GCA_964372065.1 uncultured Litorilinea sp. | reverse complement strand
CGGTAAGCAGACCGTTTTGGGTGACACGGGGGAGCCTGGTCCCTCTGGCGAAGCGGTTCCGGCACACGAATATTTTGTGCCTTGCGACCGCCGCACTTCACGATGACGTTGGTCCGCCACCCAGTGCATCACCTGCGCCGCGGACGATTACCCAGGAGCCTCGCGTATGCCCGCAGTCGTCTACTTAGCCCGCCATGCGACCCCCGATTGGGCCAGGACCGATATCCCCTACGACGTTCCGCCCGGTCCGCCGCTCACCGCTCAAGGTGAACAGGAAGCCGTCAAGTTGGGCGATTTCCTGCGTGTGGCCCAAGTCGCCCGCCTTATCGCCAGTCCACTCGAGCGCGCGCTCCGTACTGCGCAACTGGCCGGACAGCAGGCGGCGCTGGATCCCACCGTTGACCACGCCATCGCCGAATGGCGGCACGGTGAACCCGAGGCCGATGTGCTGGCCCGTATCGTCCCCCGCATCACAGCCGCCCTGGACGAATCACACGCGGCCGGTCCGGTCGCCTTCGTCACGCATGGCGGCCCCATCCGTATGCTCTTGCAGCATTTTGGTCTGCCCCAGGCCGAAGTCGATTTCTATCGCCGCCAGTTCGACCGGGATAACCCGCTGCCCCCGTCCGGTGTCTGGCGTATCGTCCGTGCCGCAGATGGCACATTCAGCGTTCCCGAATTGGTGCACACCCCGCAGCCGTTCCGCCGGTACGCTGCTGAAGTCAGCTACGTCTAGCGCCCACAAGACCGCAAGGAGGTCGCGATGTCTGGTCAGGATTTCTACGCCAAACTCCTCGCCGCCGTCGAACGTAACGATAGCCTCCTCTGTGTAGGACTTGATCCCCAGCCGAACCAACTTCCACCGGCCTATCATGCCACTTCCGGCGACATCACCGCCGGCTTGCTCGCCTGGAACAAAGCCGTCATCGCCGCGACTGCCCCTTACGTGTGCGCCTACAAGCCGAATATCGCCTTCTATGAGGCCCTCGGCCTGCCAGGTCTGGAGCTGCTGGCCGCCACCCTGGCCGCGATTCCTGCCGACATTCCGGTTCTCCTCGACGCCAAGCGCGGCGACATCGACAGCACCGCCGCGGCCTATGCCAAAGCCTGCTTCGATGTTTGGGGCGTCGATGCCGTGACCCTTAGCCCCTATCTGGGTCGTGACAGCATCCTGCCCTTCGCCGCCTATCCGGGCAAGGGCCTGTTTGTGCTCTGTCACACTTCCAACCCCGGCGCGGCCGATTTCCAGGAGTTCGAGGGCAACGACTGGCGCACGCTCGATCGCGAGCCGCATCAGCAGCTCTACATCCGCATCGCCCAGACGGCCACGCGTTGGAGCGACCATGTGGGTCTGGTGGTCGGCGCGACTTACCCCGAAGCGATCCGCGCCACGCGGGAAGCCGCGCCCGACGCCTGGTTCCTCGTGCCCGGCATCGGCGCCCAGGGCGGCGATCTCGAAGCCATGCTCGATGCCGGTCTGCGCACCGACGGCAAGGGCGTAATGGTCAACGCCAGCCGCAGCATCGCCCAGGCCGCGGACCCCGGCGACGCCGCCCGCCATCTGCGCGATGCCATCAACGTGGTGCGCCGCGCGTCACGCCCGCCTGTATCCACGCCGCCGGTCTTCACGCCTGCGCTCACCCGCCTGGTCGACGGCCTGGTCAACCTGGAGGCCGTGAAGTTCGGCAGCTTCACGCTTGCCAGCGGCCGCCAGTCGCCCATCTACATCGATCTCCGCCTCCTTGTGAGCGCGCCCGATTTGCTCGCCCAAGCCGCCGATGCCTACGCCGCCCTGGTCACCCAGTTGCCCTGTGACCGTATCGCCGGGGTTCCCTACGCCGCGCTGCCCATCGGCACGGCGGTCAGTCTCCGCACGGGCATCCCGCTGATCTACCCACGCAAAGAGGCTAAAGCCTACGGGCTGGGCAAGGACATCGAAGGCGCGTGGCAGCCCGGCGAACGCATCGTCATCGTCGAGGACGTCATCACCAGCGGCGGCAGCACGCTCAAAAGCGCCGAACGGCTGCGCGAGGCCGGTCTCATCGTCGAACATGTCGTGGTCCTCATCGACCGCGAACAGGGCGGCCCGGCCAATCTGGCGGCGAGTGGGATCGCAGCGCACAGCGTCCTGACCATGAGCCAACTACTCGACGACCTCGTCGCGCGCAACCGGCTTCCCGCGGCACGCGCGCTTGAGGTGCGCGATTTCCTCACGGCCGGTAACGCCTAATGGCCGCGCTATCCATCGACTTCCTGGGACACAAGTTCGCGTCGCCGCTGGTGCTTGCCAGCGGCATCTGGGGCACGACCGTCAGCCTGCTCACGCGCGCCGCGCAGGCCGGTTGCGGCGCGGTCACCGCCAAGAGCTGCGGTCCCACCCCGCGGCCCGGTCACGTCAACCCTACGTGCCTGGATTGGGGGCATGGCCTCATCAATGCCATCGGCCTCGCCAATCCCGGCGCGCAGGAGGAAGTGGCGCTCTTGGCCGCGGCGCGCCCCGCCCTACATGCCTTGGGCGCACCGCTGATTGCCAGCATCTTCGCCGGGACGCCGCAGGGGTTTGGTGAAGTCGCCGCCATCGTCGCCCAGGCGCAGCCCGACCTGCTCGAGATCAACATCTCGTGTCCCAACGTTCACAGCGAGTTTGGCGAACCGTTTGCGGCCAGCGCAACCGCGGCGTCCGAGGTCGTGCGCTGTGTCCGGCAGGCCGTTCCCGGCCTCCCCATCATCGTCAAGCTCGCCCCCAACGTGCCGGACATCGCCCGCATCGGCCAGGCGGTCGTCGCTGCCGGCGCGGACGCCCTGTGCGCCGTCAACACCATGCCGGGCATGGTGATTGACGCCGAAAGCGGACAGCCAATCCTCGCCAACCGTAGCGGCGGCCTCAGCGGCCCGGCCCTCAAGCCCATCGCGCTCAAGTGCGTCTACGACCTCTACCGCGCCTGCCCTGGTGTCCCCATCATCGGCACCGGCGGCGTCCTCACCGGTACGGACGCCGTCGAGATGATCATGGCGGGTGCGACCGCGGTGGGCGTCGGCAGTGCCGTCTACTATCGCGGCCCCGACGCCATCACGGCCATCCGCGCCGAGCTGTCCGCCTGGCTAGACAGTCACGATGTCAGCGACCTCGCCGCCATCCGCGGCCTCGCCCATCGCGAGCCGATCTACGCCGACGTTCCCAGCGGCGCGCCCGTCCCGGCAGCCCATTGACCCAGGGCAATCGACGGGTTGCATTTGGCCCCACGTCAGGTTAGCATGGGGCCACCATGATCCACGCACTTACGCCGCCTGCGCCAAGCCGAACCCTCGTTCTCCAGGGCAGCCTTGTCCTCGCGCTGGCGCTGGCCTGCACGCTGCTGCCATTGCCGCTGGCCGCGCTCGTCGTGGTTGGCAGTGCGGCCGCCCTCGTCGCGCTGATCTTCCCCTGGACCGTGTGGCTCGTCCTGGCTGCCGCGATCCCGGTCGCCGCCGTGCCGCGCTTGGGTCCCGCCTCTCCCGCCGACGCTCTGATTGCCATTGCCCTGGCGCTCTGGTTTGCCGACGGCCTGCGGCGTAAGACCGTGCGCCTGCAGCCTGCGCTCCCCGCAGGCCCCATCCTCGTCTTTGTGCTTGTCTACGTCGCCGCCGCTGTGCGCGCCGCCGATTTGGGCGAAGCGTTGGGCGAAGTGGTAAAATGGGTCGAATTTGCAGGCGTCGTCTTGGTCGCGCCGCTGGCCTTTCCGGATCGCAAAGCGGAATGGCTGGTCGCCGCTCTGCTGGCGGCAACCGTTACGCAGGCGGGGCTTGGTCTCTATCAGTTTTTCAACCGCATCGGCCCGGACTGGTTCTTGATTCAGGGGCGGTTCATGCGGGCGAGCGGTGTATTTCGCCAGCCGAACCCCTATGGGGGCTATCTTGGCCTGTCCCTGCCGGTCGCGCTCAGTCTGTCGCTGTATGCGCTGAGTCGCCTGCGCCAAACGCGGCACAGCTTGACCGCCTGGGTCAGAGTGGTGCTGTACCCAGCCGCCGCCCTTCTGATCGCCGCCGGTCTGGTCGCCAGTTGGAGCCGCGGCGGGTGGTTGGGCGCAGTAGCCGGGGGCATCACAGTCTTGGCGCTGTACAGCCGCCGCACCGCCGCGCTGCTGGGCGTCTGCCTGCTGGTTGTCGGTCTGCTGGCCCTGGGCGGCGCGCTCAATGCGGCCTGGCTGCCCACCGGGATCGCGGCGCGCCTCGCCGACCTGCCCGCCTACTTTGGCGTCGGCGACGTGCTGAACCAACCCGTCACCGACGACAACTTTGCCGTTGTCGAGCGGGTCGCCCACTGGGTCGCCGCCGTGCGAATGTGGGAGCAGCATCCGTGGTTGGGTGTCGGGCCGGGCAACTATGCCACCGCCTATGCCGCGGTTGCCGTCCCGCGGTGGGACGATCCGTTGGGCCACGCCCACAATATCTACCTGAACTTCCTGGCGGAAGCGGGTCTCGTCGGGCTGATTGCCGTCGCCGCGCTGTGGGTCGCGTTGGGGGCCTGGGTCGTGCGCCACGCGCTGCGCAATCCCGACCCGTTCGCCCGCGCATTGGCCGTCGGCGTAGCCGGAGTGCTCGCCCATCTTGTGGTTCATTCGGTTTTTGACAATCTATTTGTCCAGGGGATGGTTGTCCATCTCGCGCTCTGGCTAGTAGCCGTGACCATCGCGGTCGACCTGTCCCGGTCTCCTCATGACTCATTTGACGAAAGCGAAATCTAGGTTGCTGCTCGCAAACGTAGTCGAACTGGCTCGCACAAATCGCAAAGAAGTGAAACGGTTCCTGAAGTTCGCCATTGTGGGCGCGGCAGGTTCGATCACCGACTTCACGGTCCTCAACGTCCTCATCCAACTGGCCGGCGCATCGCTCGCCGTCGCAAACACGTGCAGCTTCGTGCTGGCCGTCATGCAGAACTTCATGCTCAACCGGCGCTGGACTTTCCCCGAAAGCCGCGAGCGTCACGCCAGCGGCCAACTAGCCCAGTTCGCCGTCGTGAGCATCGTCGGCCTGGGCATCAACCAGCTTGTCTTCCTGACGCTGCATCATCTGTGGGACGCCGCGCTCATGCAGCATTTCGGCGCGGACACCGGCTTCCTCATTTCCTATAACCTCGCCAAGCTCTTTGCCATTGGCGTCGTACTGTTCTGGAATTTCGCCGTAAATCGCCTGTGGACCTATCGCGGGCTGTAGACCGGCCCGCCTTGCCATGCGTATCGCCATTGACTACACGCCCGCGCTCCGCCAACAGGCCGGCATCGGGCGCATCATCCGGGGCCAACTAGCGGCCTTTCTGGCGAGACCGCACGGCTACGACGTGCGTCTGCTCGTCGTCGGCCACGCCGGCAAAGGGGACACTGCACCGCTCCCGCTGCACACCACTCCACTCGACGAACGCAACATGGTGCGCCTCTGGCATCGGCTGGACTGCCCGCTGCCGCCCGTCGAGTGGTTCACCGGCGGCCCCCTCGATCTCTTTCACGCCACCGACTTCGTGCTGCCGCCCAGTCGCGCCAGGCGCAAAGTGCTCACTATCCACGACCTGGCCTTTCGCTTCTTCCCCAATGCCGCCATGCCCAGCCTGCACCACTACCTCAACGTGGTCGTGCCGCGCAGCGTGGCCCGCGCCGACCACATCATCGCCGACAGCCACCACACGGCGCGCGACCTCCAGTCGGAGTGGCAAATCGCGCCCGAGCGCATCTCGGTCGTGCAGGGCGGCGTCGACCTTGACCGCTTTCGCCGCGTGCATGACCCGCAGCGCCTCGCCCAAGTCCGCCGGCGCTATCAGGTGGGCGACGGCCCCTTCATTCTCGCCGTCAGCCGTCTCGAGCCGCGCAAGAACTTCGTCCGCCTCATCCAGGCGTTCCAGGCGGCGCGGGCTGACGGGGCGCTTCCCCACCGGCTGATCATCGGCGGCAGCAAGGGCTGGCTCTACGACGACATCTTTGCAGAAGTGCAGCGCCTGGGCCTGACCGATTGGGTACAGTTCCCCGGTTTCGTGGCCGACGCCGACCTCCCCGCGCTCTACAGCGCAGCCGACTTCGTGGCCTATCCGTCGCTCTATGAGGGCTTCGGCCTGCCTATCATCGAGGCGCTGGCCTGCGGGACGCCGGTGCTGACCGGCGACAACTCCTGTCTGCCCGAAGCGGGCGGCTCCGGCGCATATTATGTCAACGCAACTGACGTGGACGCCATCGCCCAGGGCTTGCTGTTGCTGGCCGGTGACGTGGCGTTGCGCACGTCCCTGGCCGCGGCCGGTCTGGCACATGCCGCCCAGTTCACGTGGGAGCGCAGCGCCGACCAACTGGCGAACGCCTATCAGACCGCCCTTGCCCAGTGAGGACTCCTAGACCATGCAGCCCAAGACGATTAGCGAAAGCGCACTGACCCTTACCCAGTTCATGCAGCCCGAACACGCCAACAGTCTGGGCAATGTGCATGGCGGCGTGGTCCTCAAGCTCTGCGACGAGTGCGGCGGCATCATCGCGGCCCGCCATGCGCGCCGCCCCTCCGTCACCGTCACCATCGACAGCGTCACCTTCCACCACCCCGTGCATTTGGGCCGCCTCCTCCTGGTCCACGGGCGCATCACCTATGTCGGCAACACCAGCATGGAAATCGAGCTGCGCGTCGAAACCGAAAACTTGCTGACCGGCGAAGTGATCCACACGAACAGCGCCTATTTTGTCTATGTGGCGCTAGACGACCAGCGCCGCCCCACGCCGGTCCCGCGCTTGCTACTCGAGACCGACGACGAGCGCCGCCGCTTTGAGGAAGGCGCGGCGCGCCAGGCCGCGCGCTTGGCGCGGGCCGCCGCCCGACCATGAGCCGCTTGCTTCTGCCCGTCGCCGTGCTCTTGACCCTGGCGGGCTACTTCGGTCCCTGGGTGGATCATCGCGCCGCCGGTCTGGTGATCACCGGCCTAGACCTGGGCGAGTTCGTCAAGTTTCTCCCGCCGGTTCGGTCCGGTGAGGTATGGCTGTGGCGTCCCGGCTTCTATGCGCCGCTGGTCGCCGCCTCCGCCGCGTGCAGCCTGGCCGCCTACCGGCGCGCCTATGCCTACCCCGTGTGGCTGCGCCTGGGCCTCTTGGCCGCCGCGGCCGTCGCCGCGACCAATCTCGCGCCGCCAGCCTGGACGCCCGCGCGCCTCCTCGAACCCGAGTTCCGCGTCCAGACTGCCGCCTTGGCTATCCTGCTGATCGGCTTTGCCATCAGCCCGGTGCTGGCCAGTCTGTCGGAGCGCCTCTGGCGCGCCATCGTGCTGCTGCTGACTGCCGCCGCCATATTGTTCCCGGCACACGGCTACTTCGCCGCCCTGCCCGCCATCTCCGACCTGTACGGCTACGCCTTGCGCCCCGGTTGGGGCCTGTGGCTGACGCTCGCCGGTCTCGTGCTGCTGGCCGTGGCAACCTGGCCCGCGCCATCCGCCGCCAACTCAGACGATTCACTCGCCAAGGGAGCCACACGACATGCAAATCGGCGCGATGAATAACCCCCGCCAGCCGCTGCAGGACGAAATCAACTGGATCGCGGTCAATGGTTTTAACTACGTGGACCTCACCATCGAAGCGCCGGGGGCCGCGTTGGAGACCACCGACTGGCCGCAGATTCGCAAGCTGCTGGCGGACCACAATCTCGGCGTCGTTTGCCACGCCGCGCCCTACTTCCCGATCGAAAACCCTTCGCCGCTCGTGCGCCAGGCCGCGCTAGACGAACTGCGCCGCTGCGTCGACGCCGCGCAGGTGCTGGGTGCGCAGTTGTGCACCACCCATTTCCGGGGCTGGCCGTCTTTTCTGTCGGAAACTGCCGGCTATGAGTATTATCGCCAGATGTACGACATCCTCGTCCGCCACGGCCAGGAGCGCGCCGTCGCCGTCGCCCTGGAAAACAGCTCCGACAACAAGCATCAACTCAAGCATTTCCGCGAGATCTTTCACCGGGTCCCAGGGCTAAAGCTGCTCTATGATGTGGGCCACGGCAACATCAACACGGCCAAGAGCATGACCCGCGATTATCTCTTTGCCCTGGCCGACCGGCTTGCGCACGTGCATCTAAGCGACAACAGCGGCCGCGCCGACGAGCACCTGCCCATCGGCGCGCCCCGCAGCGGCGGCATCGACCTCGCGCACGATCTGCGGTCGCTGCGCAGCTTCCGCTATGACGGGGGGATTACCGTCGAGGTATTTGGCGCTCGGCGCTGGTTGTTGGCCAGCGCCGAGTTGGTTCGCGAAACGTGGGAAAAAGCAGCCTAGCCGCCGGGGACCGGCGTCGGTTCGGGGAGCACGGCTTCGCCCGTCTGTGGCACGGCCGGCGTAGCCGTGGGGTCGGCCTCAGCAAAGAACGGTGCGCCTTCGGGGACCGGCTCACAGGCTGCGCTGTTCTTACGATAGGCGTCTGCCATGGCCGGCGCATTCCAGATGCCGTCTACCACCGCCTGCACGCGCGCCGGGTCGGTGATGATGAGTACCGACGCCCCGCGCTCCGTAGTATAGCTCTGCAGTTCGCGCAGCGTAATTCCACCCGCGCGCACATTGCTCGAGTCCAGCCCAATCCCGAACTGCAACAGGGTCAGCATCTCGACCAGCGTCAGATCGGTCGAGAACGAAGTGCGGAATGCCGTCCACAGTTGCGGCACGCGCGGCAGCAGATTGGTCGAAAGCACCTGGTTGCGTAACGCCCACAAGAACTGGCGCTGACGCGACGACCGGCCAATGTCGCTCTCCTTGAGACGCAGCCGCACAAACCAATACGCCGTCTCGCCGTCCATATGGACATCCCCGGCGGGCAGCGTGAAATACTCCCACGAATTGGTCGTCAGGTTGAAGATTGGCTCGTAGAATGGGCAATCCAGGGAAATCGTCACCCCGCCCACCGCATCCACGACGTCGATAAAGCCCGTCATCTCGAAGCGCAGCCAATGTGTGGTTGCCACGCCCAGCGTATCGCTGAGGACCTGCGACACCAGCGCCGGACCACCGCCCGGCGTTTTGGCGATGCGCTCCCCGATATAGTCCACCTGGTTGATCCGTCCGTACCCGTAATTCGGGATCTCCAGGTAGAGGTCGCGCGGGATGCTCAGCACCGCTGCCCGCTGCAGCGTCCGATCCAACCCGACCACGATGATCGTGTCGGTGCGCCAACTGTCGTCGGCCGGACGCCGGTCAGTCCCCAGAATGAGGTAGTTGTCCGTCGTGGACCAGTCGAAGGCTGGCCCCGTGTCAACCGGAATCGCCGTCGCGCTCGGCGTTGTCGCCACCTCAGGTGCGGCCCCGGGCGCAAATGCCTCCGGTCCGCGCAGCGAGCCGCCAAATGGCGGCGCCGGCACCGCGGCGTTGGGGTCCAGCACGATCTGCTCCGGTTCCGGCGTCGGCACGCCGACAAAGACCTGTTGCCCACACCCCGCCAGAGTCATTAAGACGGCCAATAAGACCAGCCATAACCCGCCATAAACTGCCAAACGCGATGAACTCACCCGACACCCTCCTGACCCGCGCCCACGGGGCGCGCCGGCCGCGCGGCCGTCATCGCGGCGAACACCTCACCGCTGACCGCATAGTGCCAACGATGCCCCTCCCAAAAATCGTCCAGGTTGCGCTGCCCGGTCGCTTCATAGGCCAACGCCTGATGCACCATCTCCAGCTTGTCTGCGTCATGGGCCAAGTGCGCCTCCGGCGTCGCATCGTCGCTGTATTCTCGCCACAGCGCTACCCAGCCGGCCAGCACGTCCGCGTCGCTCGCCAGCGCGACCAGCGCGTGCTCCTCCGCCTGACGCTTGACGGCCTTGCCGATCAGGGCGACCGCGTCGCGGGGCAAATCGGTGACGGCGCTTTCCGCCAGGTCATGCACTAGCGCCATCTGCGCCAGTCGCCCCAAGTCCAACGGGCTGGCCAGACCGTGCCGCGCCGGCTCCGCATTGATCCACTCACCGAGCGCCAGCGCCAACAGGCCCGTCGCCGTCGTATGGTCGGCGACCGACTCCGCCTGGGCCACACCGGCCAACAGCCAACCTGCGCGGGGCAGCCGCTTGAGCCGGGTGGCGGCCCCCAGGATCGCCAGCACTAACGCTTCAGCGCGTCCCACAGCAGCCCCAACGCCTGATTGCCGATGCGCGTCACCGTATATTCCTCGCGCCCGCCAAACGGACAAAGGACCGCGCGCGTCCCCGCGGCGGTCGCCAGCCCGATCCAGGTGCGCCCGCTGGTCGCGCCGTAGACGCCTTCCTGCTCCCCCTGGGTACCCAGCAGGGCCAGCGCGAAGTCTGCTCCCGACACGGCGCGCAGCGCCGTCGCTGCGGCCACCGCGGCCGCTTCGCTCGGCGCGTCCCCGGCCTCCTCGCCCAAAGCACGCGCCAGGCTGGGCGGCAGATCGGCGGCGTCCGTCCGGTACTGCGCGGCCACCGCGGCATAGACCGCGTTGCCCGCGGCCAACCGGCTCGCCAACGCGCCGCGCGTGTTGGATTCGACCAACGCGACCTTCGCCCCGCGTCCCTGAAGCAGTCGTGCGACCACCGCCTCAAACGGCTCTTCCGGCGTGGTGCTGTA
Organism: uncultured Litorilinea sp.; assembly: GCA_964372065.1. Lineage (GTDB taxonomy): Bacteria > Chloroflexota > Anaerolineae > Caldilineales > Caldilineaceae > QEUY01. The sequence goes on along the minus strand of CAYJQA010000102.1, from coordinate 836 downwards.
GATGTGGCCGTCCAGCCGCTTGCGGATCTCGCCCTCCAGCGGGTCGAGCAGCGCATCCGCGGCCGCGGCCGATTCCGCCCGCGCCGCAATCCGCACGTCGCACTGCGCCGTGTGCGCCGCCAGACCGATGGTAGGGTTCGCTCCATGCATGAGGTCGTGCAGCCGGCTGTCGATGGTGCTCTCGCCGATGCCGACCGTACGCAGCACCCGCCGCCGGATTATACCGGTGTGACCGGCCCGGCTCCGCAAATACGGCAGGACCGTCTCGGTCATCAGGTGCTTCATCTCGCGCGGCACACCGGGCAGCGCGATCACCGCGCTCCGTTCCGTCTCCACAATGAAGCCCGGCGCAGTCCCGACCGGGTTCTCGATCAGGGTCGCGCCCTCAGGGATGAGCGCCTGCTGCAAGTTGTTGTCTGTCATCTGTGAGCCGAAGCGGGCAAACCGCGCCTTCAGCGTCTCCAGCGCGCCTTCGTGCAGGATCAGCCGCCGCCCCGTGGCGGCCGCGATCGCCTGGCGCGTGATGTCGTCGACGGTCGGCCCCAGCCCACCGCTCACGATCAGCACGTCGCTCCGGCTCATACCAAGTTCAATTACGCCGCGCACGCGGCCCTCGTTATCGCCCACGGTCGTCTTGTAGAAGAGGTTGACGCCCGCATCGCGCAACTGCTGGGCGATCCACGCGGCGTTTGTGTCCACGATCTCGCCCAGCAGTAGTTCGGTCCCGGTGGTAACAATCTACGCAGCCAGCGGCCGCGGCGCACCTTCAGATTCAGCCATGGATGGACACCCTCGACCCACAGCGCTAGACCATCAACGTAAACTGGCCGCGCAGC
>CAYJQA010000101.1:9915-11920 GCA_964372065.1 uncultured Litorilinea sp. | reverse complement strand
GATGACCTTGCCGTATTCGGATTGCTTGTAGTCGCCGCGCAGCATGTCGGCGACGGACCAGATGAAGGAGGAGAGATTTTGCGTAGCCATTGGTTATTCTTTTCAGGCGGAATTGGTAAGCGTCTTGGAAAAATGCGCCTCGCCGATATCCTGAGTCAGGAACGTATGATGATGGATTGTGCCCTGTGCATGGACCCAGACTTTCGCCAGCAACAGTCGATATCAAGCTTTATGTCCTTCCATCAGTCCTACGAACTCCACCGCTTCGAGCCCGGCGAAACCTATTTTGGCGAGACGCTGGACCCAAGCTGGCAGGTCTCGATCTACCAGAGTTGTATGGGCGACCACCTGGAGGAGTGCAATTTCAAGGTGTTCCTGGAGCGGCTGGGCGGTGAGAGCGACACCGTCAAGGTGCACCGCGTTGGCTTCTCGGGCGACGGCTGGTACGAGTTCGTCGCCATTCACGCATCTTGCTGGAGACGGGCGAATCCCTGGCAGCGCTGGCCTTTGTGGGCAACCTGGCCAGGAACGACATCATCCCGGTGGTGCTTGACGACAGGACCAAAGACGCCAGCGCTCGCGCTATCCAGATGACAGCAACCATGATGCAGGCCGACTTCATCTTCATGGTGCGCGAGGCCTGGAAGCTGCCGGAAAAATACATGCCCCGCTACGAGGAAATCCTGGAGGAATTCGGCTCCATCGGCGCGTCACCCTATGCCCAGGACGTGGCCGCCTTCTCGCTGGAAACCACGCACGGCACTTGGCTGGCGTCACCCTTCATCAAACCCAAATCACCCTCAAAGAAACGCCGCACCTTCGGCCCGGTGGTGTTCGAGCACATGCCTGGACTGCAGGGGCGGTTTGCGGGCCTGCTGCCGGACAAGAAAAACGACGGCGGGACGCTGCACTAAACGGCTCACCGGGGTAAACACCAACCAAAAGCGAGCCGTCGCGTGGAAATGCAAGAAGCCTTCGTCTCGTGCGTGGAGAAGTATGCCGTCTTCTCCGGCCGCGCGGCACGGTCGGAATACTGGTGGTTTGTCTTGTGCGACATCCTGATCGTTGTTGGTGTGTCAATGCTGAGCCAGAAACTCGGCAGTCTGGCGGCGCTGGGGTTGTTGATGCCCGCCATCGCAGTGGGTGCCCGGCGCCCGCATGACATCGGCCACAGCGGCTGGTGGTCGCTGATCGCGCAATCCCCGTGATTGGCCACCTGGTGCTCCTGTTTTGGGCCGTCCGACTGCGTACGGAATCGAGTGCAATTTAGCTGAGTTCAAACTTTTCTTGACTCAGGGGTCCACTTTACATATACTCCGATAAAATCCCATCAATCAGCAATTAATTCCCATTAAATGGGATTAACTAGAAATGACTTCAACCAAGCTCCTGATGAATGGCGGTCGCGCGCTGGCCAAGATGATCGGTCTGTCCAGCCCTGCGCCGTGCTTTGGCATGGGTGGCTTCCAGCTGCTGCCGTTTTATGAAGGAATGCGTGTCGAAGGGCTCAAGCATTTCCTGATCAATGACGAGCGTACCGGCGCTTTCGCAGCTGACGCCTATGCGCGAGTTTCGGGCAAGCCGGGCCTGTGCGACGCCACCTTGGGGCCTGGCGCCACCAACTTGGTGACTGCGCTGGTCGAGTCGTTGAACGCAGGCGTGCCGTTGATTGCCATCATCGGCGACAGCCACCGCGCGCATTCCTGGAACAACATGACGCAGGAGTGCCGACAGATCGGCATCCTGCGCCCTGCAGTCAAAGAGATCCTGCGGATCGAAATGATCGAGCGCATTCCCGAGTTCGTGCGCCGCGCTTACGCGGTGGCGACGTCGGGGCGACCTGGCCCGGTGGTGATCGACATTCCGGAAGACATCACCCATGCCGAATACGAGTTCAACCTGGCAGACTTCTACATCAACTCCGAGACAACGCGCATCCCCGCACGCCGCATGCGCCCCGGTATCGAGGAACTGGCCCGCGCCGCCGCGATGATCGCCGCTGCAC
>CAYJQA010000101.1:8983-9905 GCA_964372065.1 uncultured Litorilinea sp. | reverse complement strand
CCGCTGCACAGCGCCCGATCCTGCTGGTGGGCGGCGGCCTGCATCTGTCCGACGCTTCCGCAGCGCTGGTGCGCTTCGCCGAGCAACAAGAAATCCCCGTTGCCCACACGATGAGCGGCAAGGGCGCCATCGCCTGCAACCACCGACTCTCTGCCGGCATCTTCGGCCGCTATGACCGCGTGGCCAACGGCCTGATAGCCCAGTCCGACTGCGTCATCGTGGTGGGGTGCAAGCTGGGCGAGGTGGCTACCAAGCGGTACACCCTGTTCAAGCCCGGCACTCCCATCATCCAGATCGACAGCGTGGCCGAAGAAATCGGCCGTACTACGCGGGTTGCGCTGGGCTTGTGGGGCGATGCACGCGAAACGCTGGCGGCCCTAGGAGAAGCCCTCCCCGCCGGCGCCGGTGCCGCCAAAGCCGGGCGCACGGCCATGGTGCAGGAGATGCACCAGCGTCTGGACGCATGGCAGGAGCAGGCGCGCGAGCGCTACGACTCCACCGAGGTGCCAATCAACATGGGCCGGCTGGTGGGCGAGCTGCGCAAGGCGCTGCCCGCTGATGGCATCCTCATTGCCGACGGCGGGTTCGCTGCGCATTGGACCGGCCTGCTGTTCGACACCCACCGCGCCGGGCGCACCTATCTCGCCGATCGTGGCCTCGCGTCGATCGGCTACGGCTTGCCCGGCTGCCTGGGCGCGCAACTGGCTGCGCCCGACAAGGTGGTGGTCGGCGTCACAGGCGACGGCGGCCTGAATATGACCATCGGCGACTTGGAAACCGCACGTCGCGCGGGCGCAAACTTCGTCCTGGTCGTCGTCAACAACGCCGCATCCGGCTATGTCAAGGCTCTGCAGCACTCGATGTATGGCAAGTACCAGTCGTCCGACCTGATCGAGATGAACCACGCGAAGATCGCCGAAGC
>CAYJQA010000101.1:5317-8973 GCA_964372065.1 uncultured Litorilinea sp. | reverse complement strand
GCCATGGGCTGTCGCGGTATCCGCGTTGAGGATCCCGCCCTGCTGGCAGACGCCTACTGCACCGCATTCCAGAACAGGGACCGTCCCACCGTTATCGACGTGGTCGTCACCCGCGACCCTGCCAAGATGCTGCCGGCTGCGGACAGCCGCTCGCTCAAGGTGGAAAAGGGCGACCGGCCCGTCTGAGTTTCACTTGCCGTTTCAATTGTCCAAACCGGAGAGAACCTATGAAGTTACTACGTCGTCTCATTACCGTATGCCTTGCCGCTTCAGCGCTGTGCTACCTGCCAGTGGCAGGCGCGCAATCAATCAAACTGGGAGTGGTTGGCATCATGACCGGCCCCAATGCGCAGAACGGTGAGTTCTGCCGCAACGGCGCCATGCTGGCGCTCGACGAGATCAATGCCACCGGCGGAGTCAGGACCCCGGACGGCAAGGTGTACAAGCTTGCGCTCGAAGTCGTGGACGACCAGGGCAAGCCTGACGTGGGTCTGAATGCGATCCGCCGGCTGGCGTCGGACGCGGAGGTGATCGCCTTCATGGGTCCGGACTTCACCGGCATTACGCTGCCCAGCCTGTTCGTCGGTGAAGAAGCGGGCATGGCCCAGATCACGTCGTCCATTGGCGCGCAGATCACGGCCCAGGGGCAAAAGCATATCCTTCGCGGCCGCTCGAACGACCAGATGTGGATGGCAGCCCTGGTCGATTACATCGCAAAGACAATGAACGCCAAGACAGTCGGCCTGTCCTTCACCAACATCGAACTTGGCCGCAGTGGCCGCGACGTCGCCGTTAAGGCACTGGCCGACAAGTACAAGCTCAAGCCCACGGTCGAGGTCTCGCACGGCGCCGGCGACCGCGACCTGACGGCCTCGGCCGCCCGGATCATGAGTGCCAATCCCGAGGTCCTGATCAACTGGGGCACGCAGATCGAGGCGGCACTCCTGCTGCGCACGTTGCGCCAGCTCGGCTGGAAGGGCACCTTCGCGTTCAACGCAGCAGACGACATCTTCGTTAACCTGGCCAAGGAAGCGGCCGTGGGCGTGATCGGCCCGCAGAACTGGGTCTGGTCCAAGGCCGACGACGGCTCGAAGAAATTCGTGGCCGCTTACGAAGCGAAATACGGCAAGAAGCCTTCCCCGCACTCCATCGTCTATTACGACGGCGTTAAGATGTTTGCAGACGCAATCACCAAGGGCGGGAACAACCGCCACGATGTGCTGGCCGCTCTCAAGGCGACGCCCTCATGGAAGGGCGTGCAAGGCACTTACCAGCCCAATGACAAGGCCGGTGACACGATCGCCTCCACGGTCATCATCCGATACGACGCCAAACTCAACCCTGAAGTCGTCTTCACGGCCAACTGACCGGTCGGCCACGCCGTCCCGATCGACAAGACCATGTTTTTTCAGCTTGCAATATCCGGTCTCTCGATGGGCGCCCTCTACGGCCTGATCGCGTTGGGCTTCGTGATGATCTGGAACACGGCCGCGGTCGTGAACTTTGCCCAGGGCGAGCTGGCGATGTTGGCGATGTTTTTCGCGTTCACCGGCCATGTGACCATGGGCCTGAACATCTGGCTGGCGATCACACTGGCGGTCGCCGCCACGGCCCTGCTGGGCTACCTGATAGAGCGAGGGCTGGTTCGCCCATTGGTGCGGGCAGATCCACTGACGGTGATCATGATGACCATCGGCCTGCAGATCTTCCTGTCGAATGGCGCCAAGTTCATCTGGGGCACCCAGCCCCAGGCGTTCCCACCCTATTTCGGCGAGAAGTCTCTGGATTTCATGGGTGTCGTGGCTTCGCCCCAATCGCTGGCGGTTCTCGTCGTAGTCTCGGTACTGGCGGTGCTGTTGCACTGGATCTCGCAATACACGCGCCTGGGCAAGTCTTTGCGTGCAGTGGCACAGGACCGCGAGACGTCCGCGCTGATGGGCATCCGCATCGACCGGGTCGTCGCATCGGGTTTCGCCATCAGTGCGGCACTGGCCGGCATCGCCGGCGTGCTGATGGCGCCCTTGGTGTTTGTCGCCGCCGACGTCGGGCTGCCGCTGCTGGTCAAGTCGTTCATCGCGGCGGTGATCGGCGGGTTTGGCAGCTACCCCGGGGCCCTGATCGGCGGCCTGCTCATCGGCGTGCTCGACAACCTTGTGGGCTACTACATTTCAGCCGACTACCGTGACGTGGTGCTGTTCGGCGTGTTAATCGTGATCCTGCTTTTCCGCCCCGCGGGCCTTTTCCCGAAACATCGCTGAGCCACATGAAAAAAAAGCCTCTTGTCCTGGTGACAGTGGTCCTAGGCCTGGTCGCGGTCTTCGTGCCGTTCCTGCTTTCGGACTACCACCTCCAGATTGCGGTGATGGTCGGCATCTTCGCGCTCCTCGCGCTCAGCCTGAATGTGCTGAGCGGGTACGCCGGCATGATCTCGCTGGGCCACGCCGGCTTCTTCCTGATCGGGTCCTACACCTCTGCCATCCTCGCGACGCGCTTCGGCATGCCGTTCCCTGTGTCGCTGGTCGCCGCTACGGCCCTCACGGCGTTAAGCGGCATGGTGCTTGCCGTTCCGGCCATGAAACTGTCGGGCCATTTCCTGGCCGTGATCACCATCGCGTTCGGACTGATCCTGCACGTGCTGGCGATTAACCTGGAATCGATCACGAACGGCGTTTCCGGCATCTCCGGGATCTCCCGCCCGGCGATCGGCGCATGGTCACTCAAGAGCGACCTGTCCTATTATTTCCTTGTCCTGATCATCTTGGCGCTGGTGTGCCTGCTGGTGTCCGCCTATGTGCGCTCGGGGTACGGGCGGGCCTTGCGCGCCCTGCGCGACGACGAGGTCGCGGCTGGCTGCATGGGCGTCAACGTCAACGTCGCGAAGATCCATGCGTTCGTCATTTCCGCCGGCATTGCGGGCCTGGCCGGCTGCCTGTACGCCCACTATGTACGCTACATCAACCCGGAAAGCTTCACGCTCGACATCTCCATCCGGATCCTGATCATGATGGTGGTGGGGGGCATCGGCAGCATCCTTGGTTCACTGGTGGGCGCCTTTGCGGTGTACGTTCTGCCGGAAACCCTGCGTTTCCTCAATGACTACTACTACCTGGTGTTCGGCTTCGTGATCATCCTGTTGATGCTTTTCCTTCCCCGGGGCCTTGTCTCGTTGATCCCGGGCGCCAGCAGCGCGGCGGACAACCCCAGCGCGGGCCAGGGGTCTCGGCCATGACAGCGCCCGTCTCCCACCTCGCCGAGGGCCACCCTGGCTTGCTGCAGGTACACGGCCTGACGCGCCGGTTCGGCGGCCTGACGGCCGTCGATAACGTCGACCTCGACGTCTGCCAAGGCGAAATCCACGGCCTGATCGGACCGAACGGTTCCGGCAAGACCACCTGCATCAACCTCATCTCGGGCGTGTTGCGGCCAGACGCCGGCAGCGTTGTGCTCGGTACGAAGGAGCTGGCGGGCGAGCCCACCCACGCCGTGGCCGCTTCAGGACTGGCCCGCACCTTCCAGAACATCCGCGTATTCGGCCGCATGACCGTGCTGGAGAATGTGCTGGTCGGCTTCAACGGCTCGTTGGGTTACGGCCTGTTCCAAGTATTCTCGCTGCGCAACCGCAGCGCCGAACGCCGCCTGCACGACAAGGCCATGGC
>CAYJQA010000101.1:0-5307 GCA_964372065.1 uncultured Litorilinea sp. | reverse complement strand
GTCTTACGGAGAGCAGCGCCTGGTCGAAATCGCCCGCGCCCTCGCCCTCTCGCCGCGCCTGCTGCTATTGGACGAGCCCTTGGTCGGCATGAACCCCGCCGAAGTCGACCGGGTGGTTGCGCTGCTCCAACGCATGCGAAGCGATGGTCTGACAATGCTGCTGGTAGAGCACAAAATGCGCGTGGTGATGTCCATCTGTGACCGCATCACGGTTCTGAACTTCGGGCGCAGGATTGCCAGTGGGAGGCCCGAGGAAATCCGAGCGAACCCCGAAGTCATCAGCGCATATCTAGGTGAAAATCATGGCATTCGCAAACGTGTTGCTGGACGTTGAGCATCTCGTCGTCAGCTACGGCGCGCTGCCGGCGTTGCACGACGTGCATTTCAGGGTGGGCGAAGGCCAGCTGGTGGCATTGCTCGGCACCAACGGCTCCGTCAAGTCCACCACGCTCAAGACCTTCGTCGGCTTGATGAAGCCGCAATCAGGGTCCATCCGCTACCGCGGCGAAGCGATCGGCGGCGCCGCCACCTACGACCTGGTGCGGCGTGGCATCGCGCTCGTGCCTGAGGGACGGCGCGTCTTCGCCCATTCCACGGTAGAAGAAAACCTTGAGCTCGGAGCGATCTCCCGCACCTCGGCCTCCGAGATCAAGGAAAGTTTCGAGCGCATCTACACGCTGTTCCCGCGCCTGAAAGACCGGCGCAGCCAGCTGGCTGGCTCGCTATCGGGCGGAGAGCAGCAGATGCTGGCGATCGGCCGGGCCATGGCGTCCAGGCCTTCGCTGCTGCTGCTGGACGAGCCGTCAATGGGCTTGGCGCCCATCTTCGTCAACCAGATATTCGATCTCATCCTCGAACTCAATCAGCAGGGCACAACGGTCCTGATGGTGGAGCAGAACGCCAACCTGGCGCTCGAGATCGCCGACCACGCCTACGTACTGGACGGCGGCCGCACCGTGCTGGCGGGCACGGCGGAGGAAATCATGGACAACGAAGCGGTGACCGCCGCTTACCTGGGCTCGTGATGGATGCACTAGGCAAATGCGGGCAGCAGCTGTGAATCCCTTTTCCAGCCTCAAAGAACTGGCGCGGGCCCTGGCCCAAGGCGAATGCTCGGCGGTGGAACTCGCCGAGGGCTACCTCGGGCGCATTCGCCAAGCCAATCCGGTGTTGCACGCATACGTGACCGTCGATGAGGCGTCAGTGCGACTGCAGGCGCGGGCCTCCGACTTGAGGCGTACCTCCGGCCACGCACTTGGGCCGCTGGAGGGACTGCCCATCGCGGTCAAGGACCTCTGCGAGGTAGCAGGGCAGCCCACGGGCTGCGGCTCCCTGGCTTGGGCCGGCCGCCGCAGCACCGTCACTGCCACGGTCGTCGAAAGACTGCGAAGTGCGGGCATGGTGATCCTGGGCAAGACACACATGGTCGAGTTCGCGTTCGGCGGCTGGGGCACTAACCCGCTACTGGGAACGCCCCGCAATCCCTGGGATCTGGCGCGTCACCGCATTCCGGGCGGTTCCTCCAGCGGTTCGGGCGTCGCCGTGGCCTCGGGACTGGCACCAGCCGCCATCGGCTCGGACACTGGCGGCTCAGTCCGCATTCCAGCGGCGTTGGTCGGCATCACGGGCCTGAAAACCACGGCCGGACTGATCAGCCTCCACGGCATTCTGCCGCTATCGCCCACGCTCGATTCAATTGGACCGATGACCCGCACGGTGGCCGATGCGGCCTTGTTGACCCAGGCACTCGCCGGGGCCGATGCGCGCGATCCAGCCACCTTGGGGGCGCCCCTAGCCGATTACCGGGCCGCGCTGGCTGGTGGCACCGACCTTGCCGGCCTGCGCATCGTGGCATTGCCTGAGGAGCAGTTTCCGATCGCTGTGCCAGCCGACGTGACGGCCGCCTACCGCCGTGCCCTGGAGCAGATGCGCGATCTAGGCGCCCGTGTTGTCGAGCGCCGTTTCCCATTCGACTTCGGCGACCTCATGCGCCGCAACGGCCAACTGGTGAGCGCCGAGGCCTGGAGCCAGCTGGGCACTTTCGCGCAGGATGCCCAAGCCCCCTTGGGCGATGCGGTGCGTGCCCGCATCGTGGCGGGCGCGTCGCTACCCGCCGCCGACTACATTGCCGCGCTGTCGCACCGCCGCCAAGCCTGTACGGCCTGGCGGGCCTGGATGGCCGACGCCGAAGCCATGGTCACGCCGACGTTGCCCATGACCGCCTGCCTGATGGGCGAGTTCGACGAAGGCTCCACGCCGCTGTCTACCTTCACCCGCGCCGGCAACTACCTGAACTGCAGTGCACTGACGTTGCCGGCAGGTCTGTCGGCGGAGGGCCTGCCCATCGCTATCCAGCTGCTGGGAAAGCCGTTCGACGAGGCTTCGCTGATTCGCCTGGGTTGCGCTTTTCAGGAGGTGACGAACTGGCACCGGCTGACGCCGGACTTGGCACCGCTGTTCGATGCACCATGGGCAAAATAGCCCACTCCGACACTGTGCCCCCCGGCCTACGACCATGACGCCAGACGCTCCCAGCACACCGAAACGCGCCGCCCGCAAGATAGCAGGTGTGGCCCCACCGGGCATCCCGGCGGGCAATATGTTGTCGCTGGACCGCGCCATCTCGCTGATGTCGGTTGTGGCCCAAAGCGACGATGGCCTGCGCCTGAAAGATGCTGCGGAAGCCCTCGGTCTGAGCACATCGACGGCGCACCGCATTCTCTCGGCTCTGGTTGAGCACCGCATGCTGCGCGTGATCGAGGGCACAAGGGTCTACATACCCGGCAGCGAACTCTATCGTTTGGGCCAAGCGGCGGCGCGCCATTACTCACTGGTTGATTTGGCACGACCAAGCATGCGGCGGCTGGCCGAGCACACGTTGGACACGGTCTTCCTCTCAGCTCGAGACCGCGACGAAGCCGTCTGCCTGGAGCGGGTGATCGGCGAATATCCGATCAAGACATTGACTTTGTCCGTCGGTGATCGCCGCCCGCTCGGCGTGGGTGCCGGAAGCCTAGCGTTGCTGGCGGCCCTGCTGCCGGAGGAGCGTGCTGCCATCGCTGACGACAGTGCCGCACGCATACAGCGCTACCCCGCCTTCACGCCGGCGGCACTGATCAAGTGGGCCAACGAAGCGAGCCGGCTCGGATACGCGCACAACCCCGAACGAATCATCCCCGGCATGAGCGCCGTGGGTGTGCCCATCCGCGGTGCCGACGGCCGCCCCTTGGGCGCGATGAGCATCTCGGGTATCCGCTCGCGCATCCAGGGCAAACGCCTGCTCGAGATCGTCAATCTCCTCCAGGAGGAGTGCAAGATCGTGGCGGAGAAAGCGGCGGCCCTGAACAACGCGAAAGACACTGCATGAGCGCACCACCGTTTCCAACCCCCACCGTTCAGGCATTCCGGGAGCGGCTGCGCCGGGGCGAGCCGTCGCTAGTGATCAATGTCGACCATCCGTCACCCAGCCTGGTGGAATTTCTCGGCCGGTTGCCGCTTGAAGCGGTCATGTTCGACACCGAGCAGGGCAGCCCGGACATCGAGACGGTGGAAAACATGGCGCGGGCCGCCCGCGTGGCGGGCGTCTGCAGCCTGGTGCGGACTTTCAATGCCGAAGCCTGGGCGATCGAACGGCTGCTGTTTCGCGGCGTGGACGGCTTGGTCGTGCCGCGCGCGGACTCCATTGCCGAAGTCCGCCGCGTGGTGGAGGCGTTCCGGTACTGCCTGCCTGCCGGCCCGCAGCACAAGCTGCTGGTGGTGCAGCTCGAACACATTGACGTGGCAGGGAATGTTGAGGAATTGGCGCAGATCGAAGGCATCGACTGCGTGTTCATCGGCCCGGTGGACCTTTCCAAAAGCATGGGGTTTCGCGGAGAGTACCGCAACGACGATGTCGCCACCGTGATCAACCACAGCATCCAGGTGCTGCGCCGTGCTGGCGTGCCGGTGGGCATGCTCGTCAAGCCCGGCGACATCGGTGAGTGGATCGGCAAAGGGGTGTCCTTCCTGTATGCGCATGCCGACGACTTTCTGGCCTTAGGCGCGCAGGCGCTTCGCAGCCGCGTCGACGCGGCACCCCGGCCTTGAACGCCTGCGTCCCGTTGCCGGGTGCGCCCGCCGGCGTGGTGGCACTCGACAGCATCACCCGCCTAGCGCCAGAGCATCGCGGCATGGTAGTGGTGGCCGCCTCCCACGGTGGGCTTTATTGCGGCTTTCTGGCCGCCGCGGGCGGCGTGCGCGCCGTGGCGCTCAACGATGCGGGAGTGGGGCTCGAAGGTGCCGGCATCGCCGGCCTTGCGCTGCTGGACACCGTCTGCATCCCGGGATTGGCCGTGAGTTTCCGCAGCGCACGCATCGGCGACGGCGAGGACATGCTGCGCCGCGGCCGCGTCAGCTATGCCAACCGCATGGCGGCCACCTTGGGCTGCACGGCCGGCGCCGCGCTGCTGCCGTGTCTTGAACTCCTGCGTGCGGCCCCGTTGGGCTGCGGCGCATTGCCCGCCATTGCTGAGAGCCGGCAGATGCTGGCAGAAATCGCCGGGGTGACTGTCGTCGGGCTCGATTCCGTGTCATTGATCGGGGCAGAGGACCGTCATCGCATCGTCATCACGGGCTCGCACGGCGGCCTGCTCGGCGGCGCTGCGCATACCGCCATTCGGCTTCCCTGTCTCGCGGCCGCATTCAACGACGCGGGTGGCGGTGCCGATGACGCAGGCTACGGCCGATTGCCGGCCCTCGACGCCATGGGCATTGCCGGATTCACCGTCGCGCATACCAGCGCTCGCATCGGCGACGCCGGTTCCAGTTGGGCCACCGGCATTGTGTCTGCCGTCAACCAGCGCGCCCAGCAAGCCGGTGCCAGCGTCGGGATGAGCTTGCAGTCGGCCATCTTGCGCACGGCCCTCATACTACCGCGCAAACGCACCAAAGATATCCTGCCCGAATAGCAGCAAAGCGATCGCGTACGTGCGGTCCAAGTCAACAATTCCTTCTGCCATGGTTTGGAAAGTGACGGGGTTTCATGCAATCTCGTTTGTGACCGATATGCGTCGCGGGCCCAAGTGGTGATGCCCTCTGATTCGAGCTAAGTGAACTCCGGACTACGGCTTTGCATGCTCAATTGGTCTCATCAGGTCCGCTTTGGTCGAATGGCTGATGATGACCCACGCACACAGGAGTCTGCGCGGCAGAAAATGTCTAACCGTCATGAGGTTGGCATCTTTTGTTTTCGGCGTGCCTAGAAATACTCGCGGTGATTTTTTCGGCACGACCAAGCAATTTCGCACTGTTTGCGGCGCGGTTCTGAGG
>CAYJQA010000100.1:1032-11921 GCA_964372065.1 uncultured Litorilinea sp. | reverse complement strand
CGCCGAACACCGCGCCCTCGCGCTCGCGGCCGTCCTCGTCGATCCGAGGCATCCGGTCGTCGTACGTGGGGTCGCCGATGTAGGTCCCGAGCAGGGGCGCGGTCTCCAGGAGCCCTTCCCACAGGTCGTCGGCGGCGGGGGGGGCGAGGTCGGGCAGCCGGTCCGGCAGGCTCGGCACAATTTGCACGATCGGGGTCAGGCTGGCGCGAGGCAGCAGGGCCAGGGCCTCTTCCGGCAGCGCCAACACCAAGCGCCCAACAATGTCGGCCAGCGGCGCAAAGGGCAGCGGCTGTTCCAGCGGCCGGCACGCGCCGCTGAGCACGGTCGCCCCCTCGACGGTCGCCTGCCTAAGCAGCGGATAAGCCAACCGCGTCTTGCCGACGCCGGCCTCACCTTCCAAGACGACGACGCGCCCACGCTGTTGCAGCGCCGCCTGCAATGCGCCATGCAGCGCGGCCGTCTCCTGGTCGCGGCCGACCAGTGGCTCCAGCGCGGCTTCGTCGGACATGGGCAGCAGGGTATGCTGTGGCGGCGGTAGTGCGCCGCGGCTCCGTAGCGACATGGCTGCCGCTGCGCCGCCGCCCATCACCGCCGCGATCTCGCCGTTGAGCACGTGTTGATGAATCTGCTGCGTGAGCGGGCTGGGGTCTGCGCCCAGTTCTTCGGCGAGGACCGTGCGGCAGCGTTCATAGGTGAGCAGCGCCGATGCGCTGTCGCCCGCCGCGGCCTGATAGCGCATCAGCGCCCGATACACCGTCTCGCGCACGGGGTCGCGCGCCAACACCTGACGGCATCCGGCGATGGCCGCGGCCAACTCACCGGCCGCGGCGCGCTCGTCTGCCAGCTCAAGCTGCGCGCCGATGTACAGTTCACGCAGCCGCTCCCGCTCGTTTTCCGCCCAGTCGGCATAGGGATCGCCGGCCAAATAGTCGTCCAGGTAGAGGTCGACGGCTGCCTGCAAATGCTGTATACGCGCCGGCGCATCCGCGCTGCGCCGCGAAATCTCCAGTTCCTTTTCAAAGGCTGCAACGTCTATCCATATGTCCGGATGGGCATGGAACGCATAGCCCGGCGGCAACGTCACGATATACTCGGCATGGCCCCGCCGCGGCCGGTCGGGTTCGAGCACGTTCCGCAGCGCATTGACCGCGCTCCGCAGCGTGGTCGCAGCCGCCGCCGGTGTGCTGTTGGGCCAAAGCAACTCAATCAAGCGGTCGGCCGCCACGGGTCGCGGCCGCTCGGTCAGCAGGACCTTGAGCAATTGGCGCGCCTGGCGCGTGTGCCAAGCCTCCTCCGTCACCGGCTCGCCGTTGCGGACAAGCTGCAAAGCGCCGAACGCCAAAATAACGAGTCGTGGCCGCGCGGTCTGTGGCTGTAGAGCAGTCGAGTCGAGCGTCATAGGCAGTGAGTCGGGCAACCGGAATACGCGTGGACGAACAAACCAACGAACAGGGCAACCGGTCACGTGGAGCGCTACGGGTCGCCATCGTACAACGCTATTTTAGTGTATCACGGGGGCCTGGGCAATCCGATTTGATCGCCGCAGGCAGCGTGTTCACAGTGGATTTCCGCCTTAAAAAAAGCGGATCGCGCTTGATATTGGGGAATTGTGTGCTATGCTATTGAGTGCCGTACCTTCATCGTTCGCTGCATTCCATGCACAGCGCAGCGACCAACCAACCCAACCCAATCGTCCAATGCCGCGGGCCTACTCCCGGCAGGGCGTGATGACAAAGGGCAGGTCTATGAGCCCCCTTGAATGCCGCAGCTCGCTCGGCAACCGCGTGCTATTGATTGTTGCCGTGATCGCCTGTTGGGGATGGGCAGCCCTACTGCACGTGGAAGACGTCCATGCGCAGTCAAGCCTGCCGCACACCATCGCTGTGCAGATACCCACCGCCCAGCCGCCGCACGCCCTCGCCGCGACCCAGGTGCGCGGCCTGCTGCCCCACTCCGGTGACCGCCACTTTTTTGGGCTGGAGGCGTCGCAGCCGGGCGCGGCGTTGGCCGTCACGCTGATCGCCGAGCCGGCCTCCGCCGTCCACTCCGGCAGTGATGTGAACTTCGTCGTGTTGACCGAAGACGGCCTCCGCAGTTTTCTGGCCGGCGCCGACCCCGTGGCCGTCAAACACGCCACGGGCAGCCCGCTGCTCTTTGACCAAGTCGGCAACCGCTTGACCGCCCTCGTGCCGGGAACCGTTGCCGGCGGCTACACGGTGATTGTCTACAACAACAGCGCGACCCCCGTCGCCTATACCCTGCAGGTAGAGGGCGGCATCCTGCGCGACGACGCCCGCCAGACGGTCGCTGCCGTCCAGGTGGCCGCCGGGCCTGATCCGCGGCAAGGGATCGTCAAGCGCCTGGCGGTCGCGCCCGCGCTGGCAAGCGCTCTGCCGCAAGCGCCGATGGCACTGCCCGCCGAACCGCTGCGGGCGCGGCGCATCAGCGGCGCGCTGGCCCCACAGCAGGACCGCCACTACCTCAACCTGGTCGCTGAAGAGGGTGGGGAAGTCGTGCTGACGCTGCGCATGGCCCAGGGCCAGGGCGTGGCAGGCGGCGCGAACTTCTGGGTGATGACCCAAGATGGCGTGCGCCATCTGGTCCAGGGCGGGCTGGCCCAAGAGCTAAACCTCGCGACCGGACGCCTGGTGACCGCAGGCGACGCCGGCACCGTCTATGAAGCGCGCCTGCGCGCCGCGCCCCACGTGGTCTATACCGTCGTCGTCTTCAACGATGGCCCGTCCGTTGCCGTCTACAGCCTGTCCGTCCAGGACGGCGTCCTCGTCGACCAGTATGGTCAGACCAACGAGGCGCGCGCCGCCGCGCTGGAAGTGATCGCGCTGGCAGCCCGCTAGACGCGGCGGTCAGCCGCCATTCCGACAAATCCAACGGCCCAGGGGGAGACTTCCTCTGGGCCGCTTTCTTGTCGCTTAGCCGCCGCGGTCAAGCGGCGTCCCTATGCCGGACCGGCCTGTGTGTCCGTCGCGCCATCCTCGCCGCCCGGAGCCATCAGCAGCGGGGCCGCGCCGGTGATGAGCCGCGCCCCCCGCTTGCGCGTCCAATAGTTCCACGCCCACTGGATCAGCACCAGCAGTTTGTTCTCAAACCCGATCAGATACCAGATGTGGATAAACAGCCACGCCAGCCAGGCCGGAAATCCCGCAAACTCCACCCAGCCAAAGTCCGCCACCCCGGCATGCCGTCCCACGACCGCCAAGCTGCCCTTGTCGTGATACTGAAACGGCGGCAAGGTCGCGCCGCGCAGACGCCCGCGGATGAGCCTACCCACATACTGCCCCTGCTGGATCGCGACCGGGGCCACACCGGGCAGCGGCTTGCCGTCCGGCTGGGCGTAATGCGCCAGGTCGCCCACTACCAAGACCTCCGGATGGCCGGGGATCGTCAAGTCGGGCGCAACCATCACCCGCCCCGCCCGGTCCAGCGCCGCGCCCGTGCGTTCGGCCAGGATCGCGCCCAATGGCGACGCTTTCATCCCCGCCGCCCACAGCACCGTCTTGGCCGGCACGACTTCGCTCACATCGCCGCGGCGCAACGTGACCGCACCCGGGGCAATGTCCGTCACCAGCACGCCCGTCTGCACCGTCACGCCCAAGCCTTGTAGCGCCTCGGCGGCCTGGCGGGACAACTCCTCTGGAAACGTAGTCAGGATACGGTCCGAGTTTTCCACCAACAGGATCCTCGCCTCGGACGGGTCAAAGCTGCGGAAATCGCGCTTCAGGGTGCCATGCGCCAGTTCGCCCAGCGCACCCGCCAGTTCCACCCCGGTCGGCCCGCCGCCCACGATGACAAACGTCAGCCACGCCCGGCGCTTGTCATCGTCCGGCTCACGTTCGGCGGCCTCGAACGCCAGCAGAATCCGCCGCCGCATCTCCAGCGCATCTTCCACCGTCTTGAGTCCCGGCGCCACCGCCGCCCATTCGTCGTGGCCGAAGTAGTGATGTCCCACGCCCGCCGCCACCACCAACGTGTCGTAGCCCACTTCGCCGTCGCGCAGGATGACCCGCTTGCCCACCGGGTCAATGTCCACCGCCTCGGCCTGGATGACCTGCACGTCGCGCCGGCGATTCAGCACCGCCCGCAGCGGCGACGCGATATCGCCCGGCGATAGTCCACCCGTCGCCACTTGATACAACAGCGGTTGAAAGAGATGATGGTTGCGCCGGTCGATCAATGTGACCTGCACCGGCTCATCCCGTAGCGTCTGCACCGTATACAGCCCGCCAAAGCCGCCGCCGATGATGACGACTCGATGGAGGTGAGAATCAACAGGGGCACGCATAGTCGCCTCGCTTCCGGCCAACTGAGAGTTTATCGCCGCGCCGGGCCTCCCCCAGCGCGCTCCAGAGAGTGTACTACGCCGCGCACCGAAGTCAAGGCGGGGCACGAACGAGCGGCTACTTCGGCGGCAGACGCTCTTTCTGCTATGCTTATGGATATGTTCGTCGCGTCGCCACGCCACTCGCAAAGGGGGTCCCCCATGCGGTTGCAGCTTTCCCTGCATATCAACGGTGAGGTCCGGCAGCTTGAGGTTGACCCGGACAGGACGCTCCTCACGGTGCTGCGTGATGACCTGGGCTTGACCGGAACCAAGTACGGTTGCGGCGACGGCAAGTGCGGGGCCTGCACCGTGCTCATGGACCGGCAGCCCGTGCAGGCGTGCAGCATCACGGCGGGCGCAGCCGCGGGCAGCCACATCACCACCGTCGAAGGGCTGGCGCGGGATGGCCGCCTGCACCCCGTCCAGGCGGCGTTCCTGGCCGCGGGTGCGCTGCAATGCGGTTATTGCACACCCGGCATGATCATGTCGGCTGTCGCGCTCTTGGACACCCATCCCCAGCCCACGCCCGCCGAGATCGGCCACGCGCTGCAAGACAACATCTGCCGCTGCGGTTCCTATCAGCGCATCCTGGCCGCGGTCACGACCGCGGCGTCGCCCAGTGAGCAAGACGCGCCCGCGGACGGCGTCGCCGCGCTGCCTGCCACGCTGCCGGACGAGGGCCTCTTTGTCGCCTATCCCTGCCCGGATGTCGCGACGGCGCGCTATGGCGAAGGCGTGGTCGCGCCCCCGCCGGAGAACCGTGCCCTGCCCGACATCGGCCCGTGGGTGCAGATCGCCGCCGACGGCGCGATCATCGTCCACGTGGGTAAGGCCGAGGTGGGCCAGAACATCCGGACTGCCCTCGCCCAGATCGTGGCCGAGGAACTGGCTGTGCCCGCCGCCGCGGTGCAGGTGGTCATGGCCGACACGGCCCGCGTCCCCTACGACGCCGGGACCTTCGGCAGCCGCTCGACTCCCATCACCGGCGCACAACTGTGGCGCGTGGGCGCGACAGCCCGCGCCCTGCTCCTGGACCTGGCCGCGGCCACCTGGCAGGTGGATCGCGCCGGTCTGCGTCTGGCCGATGGCGGCGTGGAGCATCCCGCCACGGGCCGCCGCGCGACCTATGGCGACCTGGCCCGCGACCGCCAGCTACTCCGCATCGCTGCCGACGACCAGCCGCTCACCCCGCCGCCCACCTGGACGGTCGCCGGGCAGTCCGTCGCCAAGCAGGACGGCCGCGCCTTTGTCACGGGGCAGCATCACTTCGCGGCGGACATGGCGCTGCCCGGTATGCTGCACGGCAAAATCCTGCGCCCGCCCGCGTTCCAGGCGACCCTGGTGAGCATCGACACGACCGCGGCGGAGGCGCTGGAGGACGTAACCGTCGTGCGCGAGGGCGACTTTGTGGGCGTGACTGCGCCCGACGAATTGACCGCGACGCGCGCCATCGAGGCCATCCGCGCCCGCTGGCAGATCCCGCTGCAAGTGTCGCAGGGCGAGCTTTTCGACTATCTCAAGGCCAGCCCTATCGCCGGCGAAGGCAGTCGTGCGCCATATCTAGCGGTGGCCGGGTCGGTGGCCGACGGCTTGGCCGCGGCCCACGTGACGGTCAACCAACGCTATACGGTGGACTACATCGCGCATGTGCCCCTGGAGCCGCGCGTCGCGCTGGCCCACTGGTCGGGTGACCGGCTGACCGTGTGGACCGGCAGCCAGCGCCCCTTTGGCGTGCGCGCCGAGTTGGCCCTGGTGTTCGGTCTGGCCGAGAGCCAGGTCCGCGTGATCGTGCCGGATACCGGCGCGGGCTATGGCGGCAAACACGCGGGCGACGCCGCCATTGAAGCCGCCCGCCTGGCGCGGGCCGTGGGCCGCCCGGTCAAGGTGGCCTGGACGCGCCAAGAGGAATTCACCTGGGCCTACTTCCGCCCTGCCGGGCTGATCGAGATCGCCTGCGGCGCGGCGCAAGAGGGGCGCATCACCGCGCTGGAGTTCCACAACTACAACTCCGGCGCGGCGGGCATCAACACGCTGTACACGATTCCCAATCAGCACATCGAGTACCACCCCGCCGACTCGCCCCTGCGCCAGGGCGCGTATCGCTCGCTCTCCACGACGGCCAACACTTTCGCCCGCGAGACCGCCGTGGATGAACTGGCGCACGCCCTGGGCCTGGACCCGCTGGCGCTGCGGCTGGCGAATCTGACCGACGAGCGGATGCGGGCCGTGCTCACCGCGGCCGCGACGGCTTTCGGCTGGGGTAAGACCGCCCCGGCCCCGGACCACGGCTACGGCATCGCCGGCGGCTATGACAAAGGCGGCTATGTGGCCGCCTGCGTCGAGGTCTACGTCAACCCGGCCAACGGGCAGCCCAAGGTGCTGCACGTGGTGGAGGCGTTCGACTGCGGCGCGGTCATCAACCCGGACAACCTGCGCAGCCAAATGGAGGGTGCGATCGTCCAGGGGCTAGGCGGCGCGCTCTTCGAGAGTATCCGCTTTGCCAATGGCCGCATCCTCAACGCGAGCTTTGCCGGCTATCGCGTCCCCCGCTTCGCCGATCTGCCGCAGATCGAGACCATCCTGATCGACCGCCGGGAGATCCCGTCCGCAGGCGCAGGGGAAACCCCCATCATTGCCATCGCCCCGGCCATCGGGGCCGCCATTTTCCAGGCCACGGGCGTCCGGCTGCGCTCGCTGCCCCTAGCCCCCCACGGCGTGTCGCGTTAGCCGCCGTCCAACCCATCACTCGCCGCCGAGGAGACCCATGACCGACCTGCCAGACCGCGCGTCCTTGCCCCTCCCCCACTTCACCGACCCCGACCGCGTGACGCGTCTGGTCGCGGCGTCGGCGGGGCTGGAACCCATCTTCCGCGCCTACGCCGAGCGTGAGCACGCCCCCGGCGTCGCCTATGGCGTAGTCGCCGACGGCGAACTGGTCTACAGCCATGCCTTCGGCGTTCGCCGCGTGGATACCCAAGCGCCCGTCGATGCCGACACGGTCTTTCGCATTGCCTCCATGACCAAGAGCTTTACCGCGCTGGCCGTCATGCTCCTGCGCGACGCGGGCCGTCTCGACCTGGACACGCCCGCCGCGGTCTATGCGCCCGAACTGGCCGGTCTGGCCGTGCCCACCGCGGACGCCCCCGCCATCACCGTCCGCCACCTGCTCACCATGTCGGCGGGCCTGCCCCAAGACGACCCGTGGGCCGACCGCCAGGTGTACCGCACCGACGCCGACCTGACTGCGCTCTATGGGAATGGCTTCCATTTCTCCAACTCGCCCGGCATCACGTTCGAGTACTCCAACGTCGGTTACATCGCGCTGGGACGGATCATCACTCGCGTCGCCGGGATGCCTGCGATTGACTACATCCGCCAGGCCATCCTGCAGCCGCTTGGGATGGGCGCGACGGCCTGGAACGCCGCTGAAGTGCCCGCCGACCGTCTCGCCCTGGGCTACCGCCATCAGGATGACGCCTGGCAGGCAGAGCCGCTACTGCCTTCCGGCGGCGACGTGGCGGCCTTTGCAGGCATCTTCACCTCGGTGGCTGACCTGGCCCGTTGGGTGGCGTTCTTCCTATCGGCGTGGCCCCCGCGTGACGCGCCGGATCACGGCATCATCCGCCGCAGCACACTACGCGAAATGCAGCAGGTGTGGCGCATGGACGATGTGGAGATTCCGCCCACGCCTTTGGGCACGGCTACGAAGCTGCGCGCCGGCGGCTACGGCTTCGGGCTGACGGCCCGCCACAACGGCGCGTGGTGGGATGTGGGTCACGGCGGCGGCTTGCCGGGCTTCGGCTCCCACATGCGCTGGGCCCCCGACCACGGCATCGGCGTGGTCGCGCTGGCCAATGTCACCTATGCCGACATGCACACGGCGTGCGCCGACGCGCTGGATTACCTCATCACCACGGCGAAACTGCCGCGGCGCAGCGCGCCGCCGTCGCCCGCCCTGGCCGCGGCCCGCGCCGGGGTCCTGCGGCTGCTGGACGCCTGGGATGATGCGCTGGCCGACCGGCTCTTTGCCGACAATTTCTTCCTGGATGAAGACCGCCCGCGCCGCCGGGAACAACTGGCGCAACTGGCTCGGACGCACGGGCGGCTGCAGCCGGATGGGGCCATCGAGGCCGAGAACTGGCTACGCGGGCGCTGGCGCATGCAGGGCGAACGGGGCTGGTGCTGGGTGTGGATTTCGCTTGCGCCCGGCTTGCCCACGCGCATCCAGGCGCTGGAGATTGACTCCACGCTGCCGCCCACATCCGCCATGCAGGCCGCCGCGCAGCGCCTGGCCGCGCTCACCGCGCGTCCCACCCGGCGCGGCCTGGCCCGGCTCTTTGCGCCGACCGCCGACCTGGACGCGCTGTGGGACCGCGTGCGCCTGACCAACATCCTGTGCGGCCCGTGTGTCGTGCAGGACGTCATCGCGGGCGACGGCGACGGCTGCGCCACGTTCCACTTTGTGGGGCCTAAGGGAGTTGCTGAGGTGGAGTTGACGCTTGACCGCCGCGGCGCAAAGCTGGCCGACGCCGCGTTCCGCCGGCCCCCGGCGCGCTGAGGGCCGCCAGGATGACAGGCTCGGCGCACGCATGTACAATGGGTGATGCGGCCCGCACGCTGTCCGAGCCAGGCCGCATCACCTTAACCGGCGACACATAAGCGCGAGGCGCGCCATGCCCACATTAACCGGGGGCGAAGCCCTCATCCATGCACTCCATCGCGAAGGCATCCGCACGGTCTTTGGCATCCCGGGGCTAGGCCAATACGAAGCCATCGACGCCCTCTATAACCTGCCTGCCGTGCGCTATATCGCGGTGCGCAACGAGCAGGCCGCAAGTTACATGGCGGACGGCTATGCCCGCGCCTCCGGCGAGATCGCCGCGGCGCTGGTCGTGCCGGGCGCAGGCGTGCTCAACGCCACCGCCGGGATCGCCACGGCCTATGCCGTCTCGTCGCCCGTCCTGGTCATCACCGGCAGCGACCATCAGCGTGAGGGTCACGACGACGAGCGCGAGCCGCCGCTCCTCCACGGGTTGACCAAATGGACGCGCCGCGCCCAAACCGTGGCCGAAGTGCCGGATCTCGTCCACGCCGCCATGCAGCAGCTACGCAGCGGGCGGCGGCGTCCGGTCGCGCTGGAGGTCCCGCACGCGGTGCTGGCGGCGCGCGCCCCGGTCACGTTCTGCGACCCCGCGCCCGTCGAACGACCCGCCGCCGCGCCCGCCGCCATGGAACAGGCGCTGACCCGCATGGCCCAGGCGCAGCGCCCCGTGATCTGGGCGGGCGGCGGCGTCCACAGCGCCGACGCCGCCTATCTGGTCACCGCGCTGGCCGAAGCCTGGCCCGCCCCGGTCGTCACCAGCCGCGGCGGTAAGGGTGCGATCTCCGACCGTCACCCCCTCTCCCTGGGCAGCGCCGAAGTGCGCTTCCCGCCCCTGCGCGACTTACTCGCCGGCGCCGACTTGATCCTGGCCGTGGGCACGAGCGCCAATGTCGGCCAGTTCAACACGCCGGTCATCCGTATCGACATCGACCCCGCCCAGATCGGCCAAGACGCGCAGCAGCTTGGGCTGGTGGGCGACGCACAGACCGTGCTGGCGGAGCTGCTCGCCGCGGTGGACCGCTTCGGCGGACGCCGCCCCGCGCCCACGGCCGCGGTCGCCGCCATCAACCACGCGCGCTTTGACCCTGCCCGCCAGTTACAGCCCCAGGCGGGTTTCATGGCCGCCATCCGCGCCACGCTGCCCGACGATGCCGCGGTCGCCTTTGATATGACCCAGTTGGGCTACTACAGCCGCAACTACTACCCCGTCTATGCCCCGCGCGCCTATCTCCACTGCTCGCGGCTGTGGACGCTGGGCGCGGCTTTCCCGCTGGCGCTGGGGGCCAAGGTGGCCCAGCCGGCGCGCACCGTCGTGGCCGTCGTCGGCGATGGCGGCTTTCTTTACAACGCCCAGGAGTTGGCGACCGCCGTCAAACATCACATCCCGGTAGTCGTCGTGCTCTTCAACGACAACGCCTACGGCAACGTCTGGCGCGCCCAGCAAGAGGAATACGACGGCCACGTGCTCGGCACAGAACTGCACAATCCCGATTTCGTCCAGTTGGCCCAAAGCTATGGCGTACAGGCTTGGCGCGCCCACAACGCCGCCGACCTTGCCGCCGCCTTGCGTCAGGCGCTTGCCGCCGACGCGCCCGCGCTTGTCGAGGTCCCGGTCGGCCCCATGCAGCGCGTGTACTAGCCTAGCGCCGCTAAGCCAACCAACCCAATCGCGTTCTTCGCCCGCGCCCCAGGCGCGACCCGAAAGGTGACTCTGCCATGCTCCACAAGATGCGCTGGACCGCCGAGAAGATTGCTCGCCGTCTGGAATTAGTCGAAACGCTGGTCTATCGCCGCCATGCGCCGCTCGGCCCGTTTCGCTATCGCCGTCTGCCCGACCCGCTGACGCCGCCCCCGCTGGACGAACCCGACGCCGACTGGCCGCAGATCGCGCCCCATTCCCACTGGGGCCAGCGTTACACCGACTATGTGCTCAACAACGCCTTTACC
>CAYJQA010000100.1:0-1022 GCA_964372065.1 uncultured Litorilinea sp. | reverse complement strand
CTGGGAGCCGGAGCGCCCGGTCGCGCTCTACTTGCCGCTGGGCGAGCCGCGCGATTTCAGCCACCCCGAGGCGCTCGCCTACGTCGACGGCGTGGCCTATGCCGCCTGCGACCGCCATCACCAGGAGATCGCGCTCCCCGCGCAGTGGCGTGACGGCCGGCCCCACAAGCTGACGCTCCATGCCTGGACCGGCCTCATCCCGGCCTACGCGCCCCACTCCGACCCCGGCCTCTACATGCGCGACTGCGCCGTCGTCCAGATCGACCAGCCCACGCGCGACTTTCTCACCACCGCGCGCGTGGCGCACGGCATCGCCGTCAACCTGGACGCCAACGAACCTGCCAAGGGGCAGTTGCTCAACGCGCTCGACGCCGCCTTCCAGTTGCTTGACCTACGCGAGCCGTTTGGCGATGCCTTCTACGCGTCTGTACCCGGCGCGCATACCGTGCTGCAAGCCGGCGTCGCCGCCGCGGGTCCCGCGCTCGACGTGCATATCGCGGCCACCGGTCATGCCCATATCGACGTGGCCTGGCTGTGGACGTTGGGCCAGACCCGCCGCAAAGCCGGGCGCACCTTCCACACCGTCTTGCGGCTGATGGAGCAGTTCCCCGAATACCACTTCACCCAGAGCCAGCCCCAGCTATACGACTATGTGCGCCGCGATTATCCGGAGTTGTTCGAGGGCATCAAGACGCGCGTGGCCGAAGGACGCTGGGAAACCATCGGCGGCATGTGGATCGAGGCCGACTGCAACCTCACCGGCCCCGAATCCTTGGCGCGCCAATTCCTCTTGGGCCGCGACTTCTTCCGCCGCCACTTCGGCGCGGGCGTGGACACGCCCGTCCTCTGGCTGCCGGATGTCTTCGGCTATGCCTGGAATCTGCCCCAACTCATCAAAGAAGCGGGCATGCAATACTTCTTCACCATCAAGATCGGCTGGAGCCAGTACAACCGCCTGCCCTACCAGAGCTTCTGGTGGCAGGGGCTGGACGGCACGCGCGTCCTCACCCACTTCAGCACCA
>CAYJQA010000099.1:0-11966 GCA_964372065.1 uncultured Litorilinea sp. | reverse complement strand
CTTCACGCTTGCTCCGCAAAAGTTGTCTCATCCAGAACTCAGACATCCATATTCGTCGCAATCTGTCCAGGAGGGGAGTATGACGGTTCCAAAGCGGTTTGGTGTGCTGCGTTTCTTTGGCACGCTGCTAAAAGTGATTGCCTGGATTGTGTTGGTGGTCAGTGTGCTGGGCGCGATTCTGGCGGTGGTCTTCGGCAGCTCGGATGTGGTGACGGGGCTGTTGCAGCAAAGCCTGCCCGCCGGAACCAGCGCGGACATGATGGCTGGTGCGGGCGTTGGCGGCGGCATTGTCATTGGGCTGCTGCTGCTGATCGGCGGGCTGCTCTACTTCCTGGCGCTGTATGTCGGCGGGGAAAGCATTCATCTGCAGTTGGCGATGGAAGAAAACACGCGCTTGACCGCCGCATTGCTGCTGCGGATGCACCAGGAGGGTCAGGTGGACAGCGCCAGCGGCTATGGCGCAGGCGGGGCGACCGCCGCCGGCGGTTTTAGTACCGAGTCGTATTGATCGGTCGAGCCTACTGCGGCGCAGGGCGCGCCGTTGGGCGATAACTCGACATGGCATGGCACAGCGTACCGCACGGGTGCGCTGTGTTTTTAACGCGCCGGCGATGTATGGCTATTGCTCCATCAGCCCCACAAACCGGCCATAGGCCGCCTCCCAACCGGCGTCCGGACCCGGCTCAAAGGTCTCCTGCGTGATGGACGCGGCGATGGCCGCGCGGCCTTCGTCCAGCCCGGCGAGGTGTCCCGTGGCGATGGCCTGCACCATCACGTTGCCCAGCGCCGTCGCCTCCACCGGCCCGGTCACCACCGGACGCCGGCACGCGTCCGCGGCGAATTGGCTGAGCAGCCGGTTGCGGCTGCCCCCGCCCACGATCCGCAGCGTCGCCAGCCGGTGGCCCACCAGTTGTTCCAGCGCCTCCAGTCCCCAGCGATAGCGCAGCGCCAGACTCTCCAGACAGACGCGCACCACCTCGCCCACGCTCTCCGGCGCGGGCTGCCCCGTGCGGGTGCAATAGCCGCGGATGGCGTCCACCATGTGGAGCGGCGCGAGAAAGTCCGCCGCGTCCGGGTCCAGCACGGCGCGGAAGGGTTGCGCCGCGGCCGCCTGGGCCAGCAGATCGTCCCAACTGTACTCATTCCCTTCGCGGCTCCATTGTCGCCGCGCCTCTTGCAGCAGCCACAGCCCGGCGATGTTCTTGAGCAACCGGATCGTGTGGCCGATGCCGCCCTCGTTGGTAAAGTTCAGCCGGCGTGACGTCGCGTTGATCACCGGTTGCGGCGTCTCCACGCCCATCAAGCTCCACGTCCCGCTGCTGATATAGGCGCTGTGCGCGTCCAGCCCCGGAATCGCCGCCACCGCGCTGGCCGTGTCGTGGCTGCCCGGCGCGATCACCCTGGGCGCTCCGCTCAGCCCTGTCTCCGCCAGCACCTCCGGCACGATCGGCCCCAAGACTGTCCCCGGCGGCACAATCGGCGGCAGGATGTGCGTGGGCAGTTGCAGCTTTGCCAGCAGCCCCGTCGCCCAACGCCGGTCCGCGGCGTGGAGCATCTGCGAGGTGGAGGCGATGGTATATTCCGCCACCTTGCGCCCGGTCAGCCAGTAATGAAACAAGTCGGGCATCATCAACAGCGTAGCCGCCGCGTCCAACTGCGGGTCGCTGTGGACGCGCATACTGTAAAGCTGATAGAGCGTGTTGAGCTGCATAAACTGGATGCCCGTCTCGGCAAAGATCACATCGGCGGGCACGACCGCTTGGGTCAGCTCCACCATGCCGTTGTTACGGGCATCGCGATAGTGCACGGGGTTGCCCAGCAGCCGCCCGTCCGTATCCAGCAGCGCATAGTCCACGCCCCAGGTATCCACGCCGATCCCCGCCGGCGCGCCGGATTCCTCCGCGGCATAGCGCGCCAGCCCGGTCTTGATGTCGCTCCACAGCCCCAGCGCGTTCCAATAGAGCCGGTCATGCACCGCGGCCGGGCCGTTGGCAAAACGATGTAACTCTTGCAACGCAAAGCGTTCGCCGTCCCAGCGCGCCAACAACACCCGCCCGTTGGAGGCGCCCAAATCGGCGGCAATGAAATTCACAGATGCCATACGTAGTCCTCTCGGCTGCATGGACACACGGCCCGCCGGCAACCCCGCGGCCCGCGCCCATCCGCATCCCCACGATTCATTTGCCTCTTGACAAAACGCAAACTATAGCGTACATTTTGTAATGTATACATTGCAAAATGTACGCTATAGTCGTCATTCACGAGGAGTAAACGTAATCCGTATATGCCCACAGCCAACCGCGTCAAGCTGGCTCGCATCGAATGCGACTTGACCCAAGCGCAATTGGCCGCGCGGGTCGGCGTCACGCGCCAAACCATCGGCCTGATCGAAAGCGGTCATTACAATCCTACTCTGAACCTCTGTCTCGCCCTTGCTCATGCCCTCGGCAAGACGCTGGATCAGCTATTTTGGCAACCGAAAGAGGAGTCATCGCATGTTTAAGCTGTCGCGCAAACCCGCCTCCGATTACCACATCGACGAACGTATCCAGACCACTCGCCGCCGCATCGCGGCCCAAGCGTTTGGCCTCTGGTATATCTTGCTCCTGGCGACGCTCTTGTATCGTCAGGTCTACCTCCGGCAACCCGTCAGTGAATACTGGGACATTGGGCTGGTCTTTCTGGTGGGTGCGGGTTACACGGTCATCGCCAACTTTGCCCAGGGTACCTTTAGCGAGACCTTCCCGCGCTATCTTCTGATCGCGTTCCCTGTCATGCTTGCCGCGAGCTTGCTGGCCCTGGCCTGGCGCGGCCAACTGACGACCATGGCCGACTGGCTTTGGGCAAGTTTGGCGGCCCTGACGAGCATGGGCATCCTCGCGCTGCTCTACTATGTGCTCAACCGCCGCTGGGAAAAACGCAGCGGGCTAACCGACTAAAGCGCAGTCGCTCTGAGACCGGGACGCTTCCTGCTTAGGCCGTCCCGGTCGCAGACGGCGCATGACGAAAGCTGCGATAACGTGTCGCAAGGACATACGCTTGTGCCGGCCACACCCTATCCCGACGTCAACTCACTGCTGGCGCGTCTACTCGCCGAACTGCAAACCGTGCTCGATCAAAGGTTGAGCGGCCTGTATCTCTATGGATCGCTCGTCTGGGGCGATTTTGACCCCACGGTCAGCGATATTGACCTGCTCGCGGTCACGTCAGCCGACCTGGACGCCGCCGCGCTGGCCGCGCTACAGGCCATGCACACGGACTTTGCGGCCCACCATCCGGCCTGGGATGGCCGCATCGAAGTCGCCTACGTGCCGGTGCACGCCCTCGCCACGTTCCGCACCCACGCCAGCCCCATCGCGGTCATCAGCCCCGGCGAACCCTTCCACGTCAAGCAGGCGGGCGGCGACTGGCTCGTCAACTGGTACTTTGTGCGCGAGGTCGGGCGCACCCTCTACGGTCCCCCGCCGCACACGTTCATCGGCCCCATCGCGCGCGAAGAGTTTGTTCAGGTCGTGCGCGACCACGCCCAGGCCTGGCCCGTTTGGGTGGAGGACGCCCATACGCGCCAGGCGCAAGCCTACGCCATCCTTACCCTCTGCCGCGCGCTCTACACGGTGCGTCTCGGCGAGCAAGCATCCAAACCCCAGGCCGCGGCCTGGGCCGCCGCCTACCTGCCCGCATGGGCCGACCTCATTCAGCAGGCGCTGGTCTGGCGCAAGACGCCCTACGATCCCACCGTGGACCATGCCGCCAGCCTGGACGCGGCGCGCCGCTTTGTCCGCGCCGTCGCAGCGTTGATCGCGTCCCCTCCGTAGCCGGGCCGTTGGCTTGGCTACAACACCTCCACCGCGACGCCGGCCGCGGCGAGATCCGCCTGCGCGTCGACGGGTGCGCCGTCGTCGAGCAAGAGCAGGTTCAATTCCTCCGGCAGCACCGAACTGGCGATGTAGACATGGCCGAACTTGGAGTTGTCCACCAACGCCACCACCTGCTGCGCGGCCTGCGCCATGGCGCGCTTCAACTGCGCCTCGCGCAAGTCCGACTCCATCAGCCCGTGCTCCAGCGTAAAGCCGCGGCAGGACAAGAAGGCCACGTCCACGTGCAGCCGCCGCAGCAACTCCGGCGAGAGGAGGTCCACCAGACTGCTGGACTGTTTGCGGAGGATGCCGCCCACCACAATCGTGGTGATCTCCGGCGCAAAGCTCAGTTCCAGCGCGGCATAGAGGCCGTTGGTGATCACCGTCAGCCCCTGGATGTGGCGCAACAGCCGCGTCATCTGATAGACCGTCGTGCTGCCGTCCAAGAAGATGGTTGCGCCGGGCCGCACCAGTTCCACCGCGCGCGCCGCCAGCCGGCGCTTCTCGTCCAGACAAAGCTGCTGCCGCGCCGCAAAGCGCAACTCCAACTGGCCGCGGCCGGAAAAGACCGCGCCCCCACGCACGCGCGTCAAATAGCCCTGGTCCTCCAACTGCTGCAAGTCTTTGCGGATGGTCACGTCCGACACGCCTAACCGCGCGCTCAGTTCGGTGACCGTCACCTCGTCCTGCCGGCGCAATTCCGCGATGATCAGGTCACGCCGGTCGTCGCTGGACAGATTGCCGTCAGCCGGGAACGTTCGTTCGTTGGGTCGAATCGTGGGGTCGTTTTCCATGAGTCTATGTCGCTGAATGAAGCTGTTACGCTTGAAAGATCGGGTTGCGCGATTATGTCCCTGTGCCTGCGGCCTGGAGCTGCCGGCGGCGGTAGTGTTCATCGGGGCGTGTCTCGATGCGCTCCACCTGGGTTTCGGGCAAGAAGTGCGGCCCGCCCAGCGCAAAGCTGCCCACGATGACCCTCGCCCACTTATCCGCCATCAGCGTGATATTGAGCGCCTCTTGGACAGTTTGCCCCAGCGCCACCAGCCCATGATTGACCATCAACATCAGCTTCGGGGCCTGCCCGTGGGCCTCCACAAACCAACGCAACTCGTCGCGCACCGCCAGCGCCAGCCGGTAGCCGGGGTCGATGTAGGGCACGACCGCCACGTTGCGCCCGCAAACCACGATCCCATCCGGGAACAGGTGACGCCGAAACGGCTCCGCGCCCTGGACGCTGCACAAAATCTGGTTCACCGCGACCGCGTGCGTATGCGCCACCCATTTGGCCCCGGCCTCGCCCAGACATAGCGCGTGCAGGAACGTTTCCACCGAAGGGCGGCGGTGTGTCGGGTCCGCCAGCACATCGGTCAACGCTTGGCCGACTTGGGCATCGTCCAAGTCACCGCCCGCCATCAAATCGAGCACCGCGGCCAGCCGCACTTGGCTAAAGCCCGCGGCGGTGATCGTGCCCAACTGGCTGCCCGACGCCTTCACCCAGAACGTGCCGTCGTCGGCCAGCGCGCTCGTGTTGCCTTCGCCCAAGATCGCCAACTGACGCTCTTCGCGGCCCACTTCGTGCGAGAGCCAGATCAACTGGTCCAGCAAGGGATTCGGTTGCATAACGCCTCTCTATCCTTTATCGCGGTAGTTTCCCTAACCGCCCTCGTCTGCATCGTCATTATTGTAGCGGCGGTTGCCTAACCGCCGCTACGGTGATTACGCGCTACTACGCGCTGCCCATTCATCGCTCGCAAGGACATAGCGATAGCCCAGGAACTCCAGCGGTTTGCCATCTTGCCGACTTCCGAAGGAACCAATCCTCGCGGTCGTTTTCCGGAAACCTAACTTCTCCAGCAAACGGCATGAGGCGCGATTGGCCGCCGCGGTCCCCGTGATCACCCGCTGCGCCTGCAAGTGGGTGAAGGCATGACCGATGACGGCGCGACAGGCCTCGGTTGCATAGCCGTGGCCGTGATAATCAAAGTTGAAGATATAGCCCAAGTTAAACTCACGACCGTCTGCGGGCTGTTCTGGGCTGAGCGACACCAGGCCGATCAACCGGCCCGACTCCTTCAGGCAGACGGCGAGATAATCGTCGCCGCCGGCGAACCATGCGGCGATCTGCCTGATTTCCTCCGGCGATGTCGGCCATTGATGATCATAGGCGGCGAACTTGGACGCTGCATACTGGTTAATCATCGTATGGAGAGCCTCCCAGTCGTCGCTGCGGAAGTTTCTGATGATCAGCCTTTCCGTTTCCAACCGCGTCATGGTGACGTCTCCGGTCAGCCGCCCACCTGCCACGCCCACCATGCCGCGAGATCAGGGCATCCCGCCGCCCGCCAGACGGCCAACCGGTCGCGGCCGGTCTGCACCAAATCGAGCAGCGCCGCGGCATCCAGTGGATCGGCCCCGGCTGCTTGCCACTGCGCCGCCAGCCATGCCGGCGACGCGGCCCGCGAGTCGAGCGCGGCCAACGCCGCGGCCGCGCCCAGCGCATAGCGAACGGGCGGAATCCCCGCGGCCCGCGCCAGCCGCATCGCGCCCACCAGCCGGTCATCCCACGCCAACTTGCGTTCAGGGTCGCGGCCCACCCGCGCCGTGGTGTCGCGCAGATACGGGTTGACCATGCGCGGCAGCAGATCGGCGGCGTAGGCGGCGAACCCCACCGGCGTAAAGAGCGGGTCGCTCCCCGCGTACTTGTGGAGCAGCCCCCCGCCCGACTCCTGCACCAACGCGTCGCGTAAGAACGCCATCATCCCCGGCTGCTGCGCCAGCTCCGCCAGCGTCGCCGCGCCGCAAATCAGCCCCAGATAGGCTGCCAGCGCATGCACTGCGTTGTGCCCATAGAGCTTGGCTTCCTCAAAGGGCTGCAAGTCCGCCTTCTCCTCAAAGACCGCCAGCCCCCGCGTGAACGGCGGTGGGGAGCCCTCTGGGCCCGGACCGAAGTCGGGCCGTGTGATCAGGATGTGATTGAACGCCTCCACCAGAAAGGCCCGTGCGCTCCCCGGCGTCACCGGGGCCAGCCCCTCCGCAGGCGTCCCCATCCCGCTCATCTTGCCGATCACCGTGTCGATGAAGCAGACGCAGCGCTGCACCGCGGCCTGTTCGTCCGGCGGAATCTCGGCCATCACCGCGGCCTGGAGCAGCGCAGCCGCGTGGGTCGTGTTCTCCGCGGCATAGACGACCGCGGCCGGTCCCCCGGCGGTCACCTTGCGCCGCAGCCCCGCGGCCAAGACCCGGCTGATGGCGGTCGGCCCGCCGCTGCCATAGAACTTGACGCTGGGCGCGGCGGTCGCGATCTCCTGCGCGGCGGCGATGGCTTCCACCAGGCGCTGCCGGTCGGCGTCGACCGCCGGATTCTCCAGCGTCACCGGCCCCACGGTCACGGTCTCCACGCCGTCGGCGTGGGCCACGTTGACCGCATAGCGCCCGCCCGCTTGGCGCAGCGCCGCCACCGTTTCCGGCACGACCTCCGCCGCCACCAACCGGCTAAACGCGCCGGACCGCTGCGCCTCCAGCAAGAATAGCCCGGCCTGGATGGGGCCAAAGCCAAAGCCCACAAAGGTCGCCTGGCCGCCGCCCGCCCGCTCATGCGTCATGCCTAGCGCATCTCCTGACCGCCGGTGACGTTGATGGCCTGCCCCGTCATATACGAAGACTGGTCGGACGCCAAGAACACGACCACGTCGGTCACATCCTGATACGTGCAGCCCCGTTTCATGGGAACCTGGTCCACATAGCGTTGGCGCACTTCCTCCACCGTGATACCCAACCGTGCGGCATACTGCCCGTAGAGTGAATCCACCCACAGCGGCGAATCGAGCAAGTTGCCGGGACAGACCGCATTGACGCGCACGCCGAACTCGGCCAGCTCCAGTGCGATGCTCTGGGTCAACCCCACGCCGCCGAACTTGCTGGCGGCATAGGCTGCGTTCTTGAAGCTGCCCTTCTTGCCCGACTTGGAGTTGATCTGGACAATCGCGCCACGGCCCTGCGGCTTCATCACCCGCGCCGCGTGCTTGGCGCACAGGAAGTAGCCGTTGAGGTTGACGTCGATTACCTTGCGCCAGCGGCTATAGTCGAACTCCTCGATGGGGCCGGAGATGACGATGCCCGCGTTGGCGACCAGGATATCCAGCCGGCCAAAGCGTTCCACGGTGCGGTCCACCAGCGCGGCGACTTGCTCCTCGTCGGTCACGTCCACGGCCAGCGCCAGCGTTCGCCGCCCGGTGGCCGCGGCGACTTCGTCGGCGGTGCGCTGTGCGGTCGCGGCCTGGAGGTCGGCCACGACCACATGGGCGCCCTCGTCCGCCAGCCGCCGCACAATCGCCGCGCCCAGCCCCTGCGCCCCGCCCGGCCCAATCGCCATCCGGTCCAACAACGGGTGGCTATTCATGCCTCTCACCTATCGGAATGTCGCACGCAAAGCCGCAAAGAAAGAAGAGGTTTGACCGCAAAGGACACAAAGGGCACAAAGGCCAGAGCAAAGCCTAAATTGTCATACGGCGCTCAGGGAACCGCCATGCGAAGCATCCCGTGCGCCGCCGGAAGGGGATGTTTCGCTGCGCTCAGCATGACAGACCCACCCGTATGCCTTTTATTGTGTCCTTTGCGGCTAAACCTCTCTTTTCTTCTCCGTCGCTTACAGCAGCAGGCGCAGGAGTTCTTCTTCCGCCGCCGCCGTCCAGCTTTCGCTCTCGTCCAGCTTGGCGTAGACCGACGGCAGCCGGTCCTTCAGTTCCTCCAGCGTGGTCAGCGGCAGCGGCTTGCTGAGGTTGGGGAAGATCACCACCTTGCCGGGGAAGCGCCCATCCGCCACCGAGCGCAGCCCCTCCGCGACGCCTTCCAGCCCGGCCACCGCGGCCACCGACTTGTTGGGCGACAGCTTGTGGCTTTCGGTCAGGTCGCGCATGCGCGCCAAGTCCTCGATGGACGACCCGCTCATCCCCGTGTAGCGCACCCCGCGGCGCACGACGTCGTTGTAGGCAAACATCGCCATCGTCCCGCGCGGCACCCCGGCAAAGACGTTCATCACGCCGTGGTCGGCCAGGTGCGGCATGGCGTTCTCGATCGCCGTCACGCTGGGGGCCATGACCGCGATATCGTCGTAGCCACGGCCGCCGCTTTCCGCTGCCATGCGCGCGTCAAAGGCCGCCTGGTCGGCAAAGCTCTCCTGCGAGAAGCAGACCATCTCTACCCCGGCGGCTTTGGCCGCGGGGCCGAACTTCTCCTCCACCGCCCGGATACGCGGCAGGTGCAGATTGGTGGCGACGAGCTTGGCGGGTCGCTCGTCGATCTCCAGGCCGCGCTGCAAGTGCATGTGGCCCATCGGCCCGCCCGCGCCCAGGATCCACGTCAACCCGCCCGGCTTGAGCTGCGTGCGGACCGGCGCATAAGCGGCAGAGAGGTCCGGCGCGGTCGTCCCCAGCGCCAGCAGCTTGTCATAGTGCAGCCGCCCCACATCCAGCGACACCCGCCGCGGGATGAGTTGGTCCGTCACCACCGCAAAGGTCCCGGCCTTGTTGAGCCGAGCAAACGCGCGCTCGATCAAGGCGGGGTCGTTGCTCAGCACGACAATGTCGTCATAGCTCCGCTGGGGGTCATCGGCGACCACCGCCACCCCGGCCTGCTCCGCCCAGGCGCGCACCGTCGCGGCAAAGGCCGCGTCCGTCGCGTCCACGGCCACGGACGCGGGACGCCAGCCCGCGGCCTGCCCCAACTCCACGCCCGCGCCGTCGCCCACGATCCACACCGTCCCGCCCGGCTTCCACGTCGCGCGATAGTCCACCGTGTACGACGCTTCCACGCACGCCCACGGCTCGTTGAGCGCGGCTTCGGCATAGCCCGTCGTCGGCTGCACGGGCAGCAGATAGTTGCCGCCGTCGCCGTTGAGCACGCGCCAGTCAATCACCGCATAGCGCGAAAAGCCGCCCTGGATCTCATACCCATACGCATAGGAGATCCCGTTGAGGTAGATATCCGCCTGCACGATAAAGCGGTCGCCCACCTTGTATTGGTCGCGCAGATTTTCGCCCACGCCCACAATGGTCAGGCTGACCTCATGCCCCAGCACCACCGGCTCTTTGCCCATGTCCCGGTGGATGCGCGGGTGATTGTTGCCCGCGCGGATCACCTTGATGTCGGAGAAGCAGATCCCGGTCGCGTCATGGCGCACCAGCAGCTCATCCGGCCCAAAGCTGGGCATGGGCAGTTCGAGCATCTGCCCGTCGCGGCCCAAGTTCTCAAACCCCGCGCCATACAGCGGCCACACCTGATTCGTCGCCGGCAGCGGCGCCGCGGCCGCTTTGTAGTCTATCAACTTGTCGGTCATGCCTTGTCTCCCATTCGCCGTCATGCTGAGCGCAGCGAAGTATCCCCTTCTGCCGTACACCCACGCGAAGGGGATGCTTCGGCCTGCGGCCTCAGCATGACAAAATCATGCCCCCACGTGCGCCAACACCTGCGCGGGGGTCAGGCTGTCGTTCACGCCGTCCAGCGTCCGTTTGCCGGCGTCACCCGGCGCGACGGCGCGGCCCACCTGCGTATAGAAGTCGTTGGCCGCCCGC
This sequence comes from uncultured Litorilinea sp., assembly GCA_964372065.1. Classification (GTDB taxonomy): domain Bacteria; phylum Chloroflexota; class Anaerolineae; order Caldilineales; family Caldilineaceae; genus QEUY01. The sequence goes on along the minus strand of CAYJQA010000099.1, from coordinate 1,540 downwards.
CGCGTGGCAAAGTGCGCCTTCGCCCAGGCGCTCATATAGCCAAGCCCCATATGCCGCGCCAACACCGTATGCCCGTACACAAACGCCGCGCCGTCCAAGAAGGCTTGGCGCACGGGCTGGAGCGCGGGCGCGTCATATTCGTCCATCAGCTTGTTGCCGGGGCTGTTCATCTCCGTGCCGATATTCAGCGGCAGGTCCAGGGCGCGCGCCAGGTCGACCACCTCATACAGCTTGCGCACCTTGAGGTCGCGCGTCGCCGGGTCCTTGATGTCCCAGTTGCGGTCGGGCACGATATTCAGCGCCACCGCGCCCTTGCCGATGAGTAGGTCCAGCAGCGCGTCGATGCGCTGCTCGCCCGAGGTCGTCCCGTCCAGCCAGGCCGCACACGGCAGCGCGCCGCACGCCAGGATCATGGCGGTGAGCTTCTCGATGGGCGGGAAGGTGTCGTGCCCCGGCTGCACATAGCCCACGCCGCCCTTTTTCATGAGCTTGCTGCGGACCGTGTTCTGGATGGTCGCCGCGTTCTGCATGGCGGCCAGCATCGGTTCCTCGCCCATCTGCAGCTTGCCCGCCCAGAAGCGCGCCTGCGCCCGTTCGTCGGGGAAACGCGCCGCCGCGGCCAGCAGATACGCCACCACAATGTGGCGCTCGGTCGCGTTGCCGTTGGGGGTCAGCGGCAGCACGTCGCGCGTATAGTCCACCTGCACGGGGTCCAGATAGGCGTTGACCCGCCCCACCAGCCCAATATTGCGCTCGGCGGAGCGTCCGCGTAGTTCGTCGAGCAGCGCCGCGGGCTCCGGTCCCACCTGCGTGGTGGGAAAGCCGATGCCCATGTGATAGAGCACGCCCGGCTCGCCCGGCGAGTTCATCTCGTACTGCTCGAACTCCGGCAAGTAGACGCGCGTCTCGATGGCCGCGCTCGCCCGCACGCCGGTGCGGTCGCACACCGCCAGCCACTCGTCTACCCCGTCCAGCACGTCAAAGTCCACGATGCCCATGAACTTGTAACCGCGCTGCCGCCCCAGCCAGGCCAACGACGTGGGCGAATGGCCGTAGGCGTTATACGAAAAGAACGTATGGCAGTGCATGTTGGCGACATCGTGCATGGGCGACGCGGTAGGGTGGCGCATCAACAGCGCATCCAGCGCGGCCGCCCGTCGGGGCGCGCGAAAGTCGTTCAGTTGCGCCTCTAGATCGCGAGTTTCTACGGCATTCGTCATGAGTTCTCCCGTCGCGGCCTACTGGAAGCCGCCCGCGGTGGCGCGCAGCCCGCGCTCCTTGCGAATTTTTTCTTCATAGCCGCTGGCCCAATAGGCCGCGATGGGGTCCACGGGCACGCCCATCTCCTCGCGCACCTGCGCCAGCAACGGGCGCACATCTGTGCGGAAGGCTTCGGTCAGCAGCCGATGACCGGCCAGCACGTTGCCTTCGGCCTGCAACTCCGCCAGCTTGGCCCGGTTGACCACCTGCGCCTTAGCATAGGCGTCCTGGCAGTTGAGCACCGACAGGAGCATGGCGGCCATCTTGCCTTCCACATTGT
>CAYJQA010000098.1:5356-12005 GCA_964372065.1 uncultured Litorilinea sp. | reverse complement strand
GGCGACGACTTCCGCATCGGGATCGAGTGCCACTTCCGCTTCAGCCGCGCCGCGGCCGAGCAGCTTTGCTATGCGCTGGAACCATACAACATCTACTTTGTGGAAGATCCCCTGCCCGCGACCCAGTTCGCCGAGATCAAGCGGTTGAGCCAAGCCACGCGCATCCCCATCGTCGGCAGCGAGACGCTCCTCGGCCGCGCCCAGATGCGCGACTGGATCGCCCAAGCCGCCACGCAAGTCGTCATGACCGATGTGTGTTGGAGCGGCGGCATTGCCGAGACGCGCCGCTTGGCGAGTCTGGCCGAGTCCTTCGGCCTGCCGCTTGTCCTGCACAACGCGGGCGGCCCCATCGCCCACGCCGCCAATTTGCACCTGGCCGCCAACATTCCCAACCTCTTCGAGTTGGAGACGGTGCGCGCCTTCTACAACACCTACTTCCGCACCTTGACCGATCTGGATGTGCAACTGCGGGCCGGGCGCACCCCCATCCCGGATGACCGCCCCGGCCTGGGCATTGAGCTAGCGCCCGGCCTGCTCGACCGGCCCGGCGTGCGCGTGCAGGTCAGCCAGGGCGAAGGCAAAGCCGTGGGCATCGCAGCCATGGGTGACTTCTGGAGCAAACCGGAGATTCGTCGCTAGACCACACGCAAGCGCACATGAACGCTGAGCGACAGCGCACCAGCATCATTGCAGGACGGCTGCCGGTAGATGGCCGGCAGCCGTCCGAAGGTCCATTCCTTTGCCAGATCAGCCGCGCAATAGTAAGATAGTCTACGTCGCGCCGGTCACGCTTACCAGTTGGTGAATGCCCCGTCCAAGCGGCGCAACTGCGGCAGTTCAGTCATGCGGAAAGGTGATTTCTTCGCGGCTTCCCGGTCAAACTCGACGCCCAGCCCTGGATGCGTGGGCGGCAGCAGATAGCCGTCTTGCCATTCCGGCTGCACGGGGACCACGTCCGCCAGTGTCGTCCCCGGCTTACGCGGCTGTTCCTGCACGCCAAAGTTGGATGTCGCCAGGTTCAGTTGGAGACACGCCGCCGACGACACCGGACCTAGCGGGTTATGCACCGCCAGCTTAATGTAGTGGGTCTCGCACCAGCCCGCGATCTTGCGGGCCTCGGTGATGCCGCCCGCGATGCACAGGTCGATCCGTGCATAGTCGATCCATTCTTCTTCGACCAACTGGCGGAACTCCCACTTGGAGCTGAATTGCTCGCCCGCGGCCAAGGGCACATGGGTGCGCGGACGGAGCGTCTTGAAGGAGTCGGGGTTCTCGCTGCGCAGGGGGTCCTCGATAAAGTAGGGGCGCGTGGCTTCGATCTCGCGACATAGCCAGACCACATCGGGCAGATCAAGCCGGGTGTGCACGTCAAACGTGATTTCGATGTCTTCGCCGACAGCTTCGCGCACGGCATAGAACTGTTTGATCGCCGCCTGCACGGCCTGGCGCGGCTCGAGGATGACGCCGTCTTGGGGCAGGCCCCAGCGCACGAACTTCCAGCCCGCTTCCTTCGTCTGCAAGCAGGACTCGACCAGAGGTTGAATTTCCAGCGCATGGCCGACATTGTGGGGATAACAGACGACCTTGTCGCGCACCAAGCCGCCCAGCAGGTCATAGACCGGCACGCCCAGCGCCTTGCCTTTAATGTCCCACAGGGCGATGTCGATGGCGGCCATGGCCGACGTCAGAATTCGCTGCGCCGGGAAGAACCCGCCGCGATAGAGCATCTGCCAGATATGTTCGATGCGACCAGGGTCCTGCCCGATCAAAAGCGGCTTGAAATGCTCGATCGCGCCGGCCACGGCCAGTTCACGCCCGGTAATCCCGGCCTCGCCGACGCCCGCGATGCCTTCGTCGGTATCGACCACGACAAACAGGAAGTTGCGCTGCCCACCCCACACCGGGTAGGCTTCGATGTTGGTTATCTTCATGGGAACGGTCTCCATCCAGATGGTAGGGCACAGGAGAAGTGGACAGGTCACCCACGGGCGGAACACGCCCAACTCCATTCTACTCCACGGTCTCTGCGCCGCCAACCCTGGGTCACTCGGCCCCATGTTGCCGGGCGGATTTCCGCCTTGGTCAATTACGCAGACCGGCGCGCGCCCCGCACGGCGCGTTTCCCGGTCTGACCATCGCCCAGCTAGCAGGAGTAATCCATGTCAACTCAGCCTCGTCCCGAAGACCACGTCAACGCCAGTTCGCGGCCGTCGGACCTCAAGATCACCGACATGCGGATCGCCAATCTGGTCGGCCTGCCCATGCGTGTGTCCATCATTCGCATCGACACAAATCAGGGTCTAGTCGGTTACGGCGAAGTACGTGACGGCGCCAGCGCCACCTACGCGCTGCTGCTCAAGAGCCGCATCTTGGGCGAAAACCCGTGCAACGTGGACAAGGTCTTCCGCAAGATCAAGCAGTTCGGCTTCCATGCTCGCCAGGCCGGCGGCGTCTGCGGCGTCGAAATGGCGCTCATGGACCTGGCCGGCAAGGCCTATGGCGTGCCCGCCCACCAGTTGACCGGCGGCAAGTTCCGCGACAAAGTCCTGTGCTATTGCGACACGCCCACCACACCCGACGGCGTCGAAATGGGCCACCGGCTCAAGGCGCGCATGGATATGGGCTTCAAGTTCCTCAAGATGGACGTGGGCATTGGGTTGCTCCAGGGCATCCCCGGCGCGCTCATCGCGCCGCCGGACATGATCGAGTCGCGTACCGTCATGCACCCCTTCACCGGCATCCAGATCACCGACAAGGGCATCGGCATCCTGGTGGACTATGTCGCCGCCGTGCGCGACGTGGTCGGCTATGAGATTCCCCTGGCCGTGGACCACTTCGGCCACATCGGGATTGAGTCCTGCATCCGTTTGGGCAAGGCGCTGGACAAGTTCACGCTGGCCTGGTACGAAGATATGGTCCCCTGGCAATACACCGACCAGTGGAAGCGACTCTCCCTGGCTGTGGATACGCCCACCTGCACCGGCGAAGATACCTACCTCAAGGAAGGGTTCATGCCCCTGCTCCAAGAGCGCGCGGTCAGCGTCATTCACCCGGACCTCGCCACCTCGGGCGGGATTCTAGAAACCAAGAAGATCGGTGACTTGGCCCAGGACTACGGCGTGGCGATGGCCATGCACATGGCCGCGTCGCCCATCTGCGCGCTGGCCAACGTCCATTGCGCTGCCGCCACCGAAAACTTCCTCGTGTTGGAGAACCACTCGGTTGACCTGCCGTGGTGGAGCGACCTGGTGACCGGCCTGCCGTCGCCGCTCATCCAGGACGGCTTCATCCAGGTCCCGGAGACGCCCGGCCTGGGCTTTGCCGACATCAACGAGGAGTTGATGCGCGAGCACATCGACCCGGCGCGGCCGCTCTTCTTCGAGCCGACCGACGCCTGGACCACCGAGAAATCCCACGACCGACTGTGGAGCTAGTCGTCGCCGGTTGCTAGACTGGCGCGCGGCGGGCAGGGGAGGGATCCCCTGCCCGCCCTTGCTTCTTCGTAGCCCGGCGCACTAATCCGAGGCGGTCGCCGGCTCCCAACGCAACGCTTGCATAAGGTGCTCGTCCAGCAGCACGGCCGCGTCGTCCAGGACATGGCGATAGGTCTGGCGCATCCGGTACAGCAGACGCAACAAACCGCCCTCCACGCACAGCGTCAGCGCCTGCGACACCACGGGCCGCCAGCGCGTGCGGTCGCCGCGCCGCCACAACAGGTCCGCGAAGTCGCTGAGGATCACGGCCCGGTGCAGTTGTCCAATCACAGGCACGCGATCCATCCGCTCGACCAGCGGTTCGAGCAGCAGTTGGGCTTCGGTCAGTCGGTCGTGCTGGATATAGGCGCGCGCCAGCCCCTCCTCAAGCCCCATGACATACAACGGCGCGAGGTCATCGCCCCGGTGTCCCGCGGCCTCGATGCCCGCGTGGGCCAGCCATTCGGCTTCGCGCAACGAATAGCGCCGCAGCATGAGCAGCGCCCCCAGGTGGTCGCGGTTGATTTGGGGGATCCACATTTCGCCGCCGTCGCGCACCGACAGCGCCTCCCGAGCCTGCTCCAGCACCGGGATCGCCAGCCGCGACAGTTGCATGGTGTAAAGGCCAACCGCCTCGGAGCGCAGCGCAAAGGCGTTGGCTGCCTCGTAGCGTTCCGTATGATGCCGATAGCTGGCCGGGTGGGCGCGCGCCAACACATTGCGGGCACGCTTGGCAAAGAAAAGCGCGCGACTGCGCTCGTTGCGGACATTGCTGATCTGATGCTGCGCCAGCGCGGCCTCGGCGTATGCCACGGGATAGCGCCACGGGTCAACTTCCATCATGAACGCACTGGCGGCCAGGCCCAACAGACACCCCTTGGCGCGGCCGCGTACCGAGTCGCGCGCATACAGGAACTCTCGATGCAGGTGCGCTATATGCGCGGCCAACTCGTTCACCGCGTCGCCGCTATACCGCCGTCGCAGCTCGGTGGCAAGCCGCGCTTGGTGCTCGCGCGCCAGCATCATATGCTCGAGCAGATGGCGGCGCTCCTCCGGCCCCAGTTCCAGCGCCTCCACAATTGCCTTGGCCTTGTCCGCCGCCGCCGTGCGGTGGTTGTACGGGTCCAGCAAATAAGAGAGATACACCGGCGAGATATTCACGCGCATGGCCAGCGCGCGCTTGCTGCCCGGTCGCTGCAATTGTCCCTTCAAGACAGCAATATACGTCTCGCGATGAACCTGCGCTTCCCAATTGACAGGTTCAAGTGAGGCAAACTCGTACATACTTGACCGCCAGATTGCCCGCAAATTAAACACAGACTCGGCTGTCCGTGGAGTATACTTGCGATGGCTGTTGATGTCTACCACACTGCGCGCGTCGGGTGCGTCCCACGATTGGGGCGGACAAGACCGCTCTGCGTAGGTGCACTTTCCATCGCGCACGGCGGCGGTCGGCAGCCGACCGGCGGTTAGGAAACCGCCGCTACGGCCCATCCCGCTTGCCAACAACTGGGGACAGACCCGCGCACGTCCCCTCATCCGCGCGGTGGAGAGAGTGCGCGCAAAACACGCCTGGGCTGCGTGCGGGCCGTATGGCAACAACGACCCGCTTTGCCAGGGCAACAGGGGCAGCGGATGCGTTGGCGTGGTTCCATCTCGAATCTGGACGTTCCCCCGCGTCCAGATTCTTTTTTGGCTCCCAACGTCACCCGCCGCGAACTTGCGCCCCGGTCCCCTTTCCCGCACAATAATCAGGCGAGACAGTCGCGCTCCGGCGCGCCCGCCGCGGCGGGTCTCTACCCGACATCGCCGCCAATCAACAAGGAGGGGGTCATGCAGTATACGCACCTCGGCCGTACCGGGCTGAAGGTAAGCCGGCTCTGCCTGGGGACCATGAACTTCGGCCCGCAAACCAGCGAAGCGGACAGCCGCCTCATCATGGACAGCGCCATCGAGGCAGGCATCAACTTCTTTGACACGGCCAACCGGTACGGACGCGATATCGGCCTCGGCTTTACCGAAGAGATCATCGGTCGTTGGCTGGCCCAAGGCGGTCGCCGTGACCGCATCGTGTTGGCGACCAAGGTCTACGGCCCCATGGGGGACGGCGTCAACGACCGCGGGCTATCCGCCTATCACATCCGCAAGGCGTGCGAAGATTCCCTGCGCCGCCTGCAGACGGACCACATTGATCTCTACCAGATGCACCACGTGGATCGCGCCACCCCGTGGGAAGAAATCTGGCAAGCCATGGAACAGCTTGTACGCGAAGGCAAGATCCTCTATGTCGGCAGCAGCAATTTTGCCGGTTGGCACATTGCCCTCGCCCAAGCCGCGGCCCACGCGCGCCACTTCCTGGGCCTCGTCGCGGAACAGAGCCTCTACAACCTGACCGCGCGTGCGATTGAGATGGAATTGATCCCCGCCTGCCGTCACTTCGGGTTGGGCATCATCCCGTGGAGTCCGTTGGGCGGCGGGCTACTGGGCGGCGCGTTGCAGAAGGCGTCCGCCGGTCGCCGGGCCGACGCCCGCAACCAGGCGCGCATCGAGAAGGTTCACGACCAGTTGCTCGCCTATGAGACGCTGTGCGCCGACATGGACCACAGCCCGGCTAATGTCGCGCTGGCCTGGCTACTCCACAACCCGGTAGTCACCGCGCCCATCATCGGACCGCGCACACTGGAACAACTACAACAGTCGTTGCCCGCCGTCGACATTACCCTGGACGCCGAGCGCCGCGCCCGTCTGGACGCGATCTGGCCCGGCCCCGGTGGTGAAGCGCCCGAAGCATACGCCTGGTAATCTGCCCGCAAGGAGGTGTCCCCAATGCCTGCCGTCGCTCCTGTGCGCGTCGCCATCATCGGCACCGCGCGCCGTTCCGCCTATTTGTACGGGCCGATCTTGGCCGCCCTGCCCGCACAGGTGCAGTTGGTTGCCGTGTGGGGCCGCAGCGTCGAATCGGCGCGACGCTTGGGCGAAACCCTGGGCGCGCCCTGGTTCACCGATCTGGATCAACTGGTGCGCGAGACCGCCCCGCAGATCGGCATCGTCTCCGTCAACTATAATGCCAACGGCCAAGTCGGCCTGATGGCCGTCGAACACGGTCTGCACGTCCTGCTGGAGACGCCCATCGCCCACAAGCTCAGCGAAGCCGACGCCATCATCGCCGCCGCGGC
>CAYJQA010000098.1:2819-5346 GCA_964372065.1 uncultured Litorilinea sp. | reverse complement strand
TTGAAGTCGCCGAGCAGTTCCACCGCCGCCCGCTGGAAGCGATCAAGCTGGCGCTCCTGGCATCCGGTCTCTTTGGCCGCGTCTACACGTCCTTCAACGACTTTGCCGGTCACGGCTACCACGGCGTCAGCGTCATGCGCAGCTATCTGGGCTTCGACGCCAAGCCGGTACAGGTGACCGGAGCCGTCCGTCAGTTCGACCTGACGACCCATTGGTCGCGACTGGGCGACAAGACCGCGCCGCGCCCGGAGACCCAGGAGCACGGCATCGTCGAGTTCGACGACGGGCGCTTGGGCATCTTTCACTGGACGTCGGTCGGCTATGACTCGCCCCTCCGCTGGTGGCGCAGCAGCCGCTTCCTGGCGGAAAAGGGGATGGGCGTGACCGTGGGCGTGGGCCTAGACGTAGACGAACGCCTGAGCCTGTTAGCTCCCGGCGGTGAAGCGCCGCAGTTTGTCACCCTGGAGCGCCGGTGGGAGCGGGTGGACGGCGGCGCGCTGGTGGCCATGGTCGCCCACACCGGCGACCCCAGCTTGCCCATCGTGCGGTGGGACAACCCGTTTCGCCCCGTGCGCCAGGGCAGCGGCCCCCAGTGGCACGACGACGAGATCGGCGTCGCCGGCTGTTTGCTCAGTCTCGTCAATGCGGTGCGTGACGGCGGTGAGCCGACCTACGGCCCGCTACAGGGACGCTTGGACCAAGAACTGATCCTTGCCATCCGGCTCTCGTCGCAGCAAGGCGGCGCGCCCGTCCGGCTGCCCCTTGATCCCGCGACGCAGACCCTCTAGCGCAAGGCGGGCGCGATCCCGCCATCGTGAGGTGACAGCCATCCCGTGGGGTGGCTGTCACGCCGTGGCGGCCCGGTCGCGAATACGCCACGCCGCCGCGATCCCCAGCAGCCCCACACCCCCCCACAGCCAAAACACGCTCTGATAGGCGTCCACCAGCTCCGGCTGGACACTGAGCGCCTGGGTCAAGACCACTCCGCCCAACGTCGTCCCCACAATGCTGCCGAAAAAGCGCACCATGCTGTACAAACCGGCGGCTGCACCGGACTGCTCCACGGGTGTTTGGTCCATGGCCGTGCGCGTCAGGACCGCCAGAGATGTCCCTGCGCCCGCGCCGTGGACCATCAGAGCCATCGCCGCCACCCACAGCGGCGCATCTGCGGAGAGGTTGGCGAAGAAGACCATCACGCAGACTTGCGCCGCAAAGCCGAGCACAATGGGCCAGCGCCGGCTCCAGCGATCGGCCAGCCGCCCGCCCCAGCGCACCGTCGTCAGCAGCGCACTGGCGTGCAGCGTCATCACAAACCCCAGCGCCGACCCGTTCAAGCCGTGGATGTCGGCCATATAGAGGGGGATTAAGAAGCCCTCGCTGCTCATCAAGAACATCCGCACCAACGCGGCAAACGACGCCAGACTGAAATCGCCGATACGAAACAACGAAAGCGGGATCAGCGGCGTGGCATGACGCCGTTCCCACCACCAGAAACCCACCGTCAACGCCGCCGTCGCCAGCCCCAACCGCCAGTCGCGCAGCGCCTCGACCCCGGTCAGCGACCGGCTGGAGAGGTAAGCCACGAAGCTGATGATCGCGCCGCCCAAGAGCGCCATCCCCAGCCAGTCGAAATGGCGCAGAAACCCGGCCTGGCCGGCCGGCGCGAGTTTGGGGACCCAGCCGCGCACCACAAAGATTGCCACCACCGCCGCCATGATGCCGGGCCAGAAGACACTCTGCCACCCGAACTGGTCCACCAGAAAGCCGCCCAGAAACGGCGCAATCATGGCCGTGGCCGGGCCGGTGGAGCTCCACGTGCCCAGCGCGCGCCCGCGCTCCTTGTCGGGAAACAGCTCCGAGATGATGGCGATGCACAGGGGATTGACGCCCGCAGTACCGATGCCCTGGACGACGCGGCCGATCAACAACACGGCCATGCTCGTCGCCGTCAGGCACAGCACCGTCCCGGCCAGAAAGAGCAGGATGCCGATGGTGAAGAGCCGGCGCTTGCCTAACCCGTCGCCCAAGCGCCCGTACAGGGGCATGAACATAACAAAGGGCAGCGTGTGGGCCGTCACCAGCCAGGCAACCGTATCCGCCTCAGTCTGAAAGCTATCGCGGATGAACGGGACCGCCACCCCGAACATGGAAAGATTGAGCACCGTCATCCCCATGGGCACCATCAACCCGATCAACAGGGCACGCAGGTTCCAGGGGGCGGCCGCCGTGCCGGTAGGGACAGACTCGCGGGAGCGCAGGCGCTGGCGAAACAGGTCGACGGTCTGGCGATAGTTCATCACAGAACGGCTTTCGTGGGCGGAGGGTGTGCATCCTCCGGGATGGTGTATGCGCGACTATAACACGCGGTCCGTCGTAGGCCAAGACCTCACGGTCCACAATCGCCGCCACATTGCCGGCAACACTGCTCGCCGCGCTGTGAAAACGGCTGTCGGCGCGTTCATATCCATAACATGGGGCATGCGTCCGGCCAGCGTACGACATTCGACGCGTGTCTGCGCTTGTACAT
>CAYJQA010000098.1:0-2809 GCA_964372065.1 uncultured Litorilinea sp. | reverse complement strand
CTTGTACATAGTGTAAGATGGGGACAACCAAACGGTGCGCGTTGCCGTCAATGCGCCGTAACTTGCCGGAAGAGTCATTCACTTATGTCATTTTGCCGCTATCGTTACCTGATCACCTTGCTGCTGTCTATCGCATGGTTGGTCGCCTGGTCCGGCATGGCCCAGGCCCAGGCGCCCGATTCCGTCGTCATTGGTCTGCCGGGCGACTTTGAGAAGTCCCATTTCCTGGTCGTCGATCTGAACGGCGACGACAAGCAGGAGATTCTCATCGCCAACCGGGCCGGCACGCTCTATCTGATCGACGGCGCGAGCTACCAAGTGTTGTGGAGCAATAACGTCGGGGTATTCCTGCCCGAATACGGCCATACGACCATCGACGCCGGCATCGCCGCCGCCGACCTGAACCAGGACGGCACGCTGGAGATCGTCTTTGCCCTGGGCGGCGTCGACCCGGTCAAGCGCGACCGACCGGGTGCAGTCGTGGTGGTCAACTATGTAGGCGCGCCCGACTACTGGCGCACGTTACCCGGCTGGCCCCGCAAAGCCTTTGACGAACTGGGCGAGAGTTCGGCCCGCCCCGACGGCGTGCCGGACGGTTTCTCGGCCACCCCGTCGCTGGGCGACATCGACGGCGACGGCGACCTGGAGATCGTCCTCGGCGGGATGGACCGCCGGTTGCACGCCTGGCATCATGACGGCACGTATGTCACCGGGTGGCCCATCGACTGGGACCGCAAGATGTACCGCGATACACGCTCCACCGCCGCGCTCGCCGACATGGACGGCGACGGCGCGATGGAGATCGTCGTCGGCACCAACAACTATGTGCTGCCCGCGTGCCCAAACCCCTATCTCTTCTATGCGCTCGAAGGTGACTCGACCTTCATGCCGGGCTTTCCCATCGAGACGGCCCAGAACATCGAATCCTCGCCCGCCATCGGCGACATTGACGGCGACGGTTATCCCGACATCGTTTTCGGCACCGGCAACTACTCCGAACACTGCGGCCAAGCGGCGGACGGCCACCTGGTACACGCCATCAACCGCTTCGGGCAGCCGCTGCCCGGCTGGCCCGTCCGCACCAATGACGATATGGTGAACTCACCTGCGCTGGGCGACCTGGACGGCGACGGTTTCCCCGAAGTGGTCATCTACAACGGCAACCGGCTCTATGCCTGGCACGGCGACGGCGCGCCGCTGCCCGGCTTCCCTGTCTCCGGGACGTTCGCCCCGCGCCACCAATCCCCCATCCTGGCCGACATCGACGGCGACGGCGCGGTCGAGATTCTGGTCTCCAGCGGCGGCGTCTATGAGGCCGACGGCACGCGCTCTGCCACGCTCCCCTATTCGTGGACGACGCTCGTCGTCACCGATCAGGACAACGACGGTCTGCTCGAATCCATCGGGATCATGACCGACCGCGACGGCATTGATGACGTGCCCGGCATCAACAAGCAGCTCGAGATCACCCAGCATCCCGGACGCGCCGCCACCGAAGCGCCGTGGCCCATGTTCCATCAGAGCCTTGACCGCCGCGGCGTCGTGGAGTTTAGCGGGTCAATCACCGGCCGCGTGGTCAACAAACAGGGCGCCGGCGTCGCCGACGTATCCGTGACACTCAGCAACGGCGCCAGGACGCGCACGACCGCCGGCGGCGTCTACACCTTTGAGGGCCTGCTGCCGGGAACCTATTTCGTCACACCGGCGAATGGCGACTATGTTTTCACGCCGCCCGTCCGCGCGGTGAGCGTGCCGCCGGATGGTGTGGACCGGGATTTCGTCATGGCCCCACCGACGTATAGCGTCGTCGGCAGCGTGCGCTCGGCCAATGATCAGCCCATCGCACAGGCGAGCGTGCGCCTCAATACCGGGGCCACCACGACCACCAACCGCCAGGGCGCGTTTCGCTTTGGCGACCTCCCCAAGGGCGCCTATGAAGTGACGGTGACCGTGGCCAACATGCGGGTCGAACCGGAGCAGCGTGCGGTCCGGATGCCCGGCGGCAACAGCGCCACCTTTTACGTGCTGCCCTTGCCAGTAGTCGGCACGCTCAACCAGGACGCGCCTACGCCCCTCGCCTTCGTGGATGCCCAGGGGTTGACGACCCGTGTGACCTTCCCTGCCACCGACGCCGCGCCGGCGCAGGTGATGGTCAGGCCGGAAGCGCCGGGCGGCATGGACGACTTCCTGGCAACGGGCCACACCTTCACCGTCGCGCCGTCCGCGGACCTGGCCGGCAGTGGGTCCACGTCCTACGCGCCTGATTCGTCGCCCGCCTTTCAGGTGGAACTGCAATACAGCGTAGCCGATCTGCGCTCAGTCCTTGAGGCCGCAGGGCTGCGCCTGCTCTGGCTGTCGCCCGACGGCTGGGTAAACGCCACCACGACTTGCGAGACGGAAGCCGCCGTCGGCCACGACTATCGCACGCGCACCATTCAGACAACCCTATGCGCGTGGGGAACCTACGCACTAGTCGGACCGGCCCAGTTCCTGCGCTTGCCCGTGTTGACGCGCGCCCTGGACTAGCCCCCGCGCGCCTGACCTTTGCTTGTTCGAGTTCCCTGGGCGGCCCGCCCGGGGGACTTGCGCGCCCTGGGCACTTCGACTATGCTGCCCTAAGCAGCACAGAGTTTTGGAAGGAACCCCTATGGACCGCATCGCTTCCCTGGACGTCTACCCGCTCCAAATCCCACGGGAGACGCCCTACCTCGGCCCGCTGGAGCCGGGCGTCACCGTCAGCCCACACGGTTACTTCGTGCGCCCCGGTAATCAGACTGTCTACAGCATCCACGACCATTCGGTCCTGATC
>CAYJQA010000097.1:0-12090 GCA_964372065.1 uncultured Litorilinea sp. | reverse complement strand
GCCCACCACATTCACGCGCGCAAAGCCACTGTAGCGCAGGCGCTCGGCCATCTCCGGCGGCAACTCCTCCGCGCCGAAGACGTCCGCGACGATCTGGGCGAAAGCATCGCCCGGCATGTCTGGAGCGTCCGCTGTCGCCGGGCCATCCCCATACTTCAGGTCGTCGGCGTTGGCCGTCCCCAAATACACGGCCTCCACCCGCCCGATCGTTTCATCGTGGGTGTTATAGACATGCATACCCTCATGCACCCGGGCCAGGATGCGGTTGCCGTTCGTAACGTCAACTTGGCGGTTGTTCATGTTTGTTCTCTCCTGTTATCGACTCGCACAGGTTCCGCTTGCGTGGGGCGCCGCGGGCAGCGGGGGGGTGTCTGCCCGCCTGCGACCCTCACGCAGGTACGATTGTCCAACGCGGGGCAGGACAAAACCATCTATCGGGAAATAGGCCCGGGCTATATCTTGGGGTGCGGTGGGCAAGCAGACGCGCGGCCATTGCGTACCCGTCGCCGCATGGCAAGCGTGGGCAGGTGATCCATCGGAACGAGAGAGATGTAGTCAGAATGGGGCATGGCGGCCGTCAAGCCGTGGACATGCGCCCGATCCTGGCCGGAGTTGCGTGTCGCAGGGGGCTACAGGCGGTGTGATAGAATGGGTCACAGAAACATAAAACGGCACGGTACGGTTTGGGCAGCCTACATCGAATGCTGATGTGGTCGAAAGGCAGACGCGTTGTAATGAATTCCTCACCCCCATCTGGTCTGCTCCTCATCGCCGACGACGATCCCGACGATCGCCTGCTTGCCTGCGATGCGCTGCGCAAAGGCCCGCTCGCCCATTCCTTTCGATTTGTGAATGACGGCGAGGAACTCATGGAGTACCTACATCACCGGGGAGCCTATGGCAACCGGGATTTGCCGCGTCCCAGTGTGATTCTGCTCGACCTGAACATGCCTCGCAAGGATGGTTGGGAGGCGCTGGCGGAGATCAAGCAGGACACCAAGCTGCGGCGTATCCCCATTGTGGTGATGACCACCTCACGCGCCGAGGAGGACATCCTCAGGAGCTATGATCTGGGGGTCAACTCCTTCATCGTCAAGCCCCTCGTGTTTGATCGCCTGGTCCAGATTATGCACAGCATCGGCCACTACTGGTTTGACATCGTGCAGTTGCCGCCTGCCGAATAGTGGACCACGTCATGCCTGCCCCTGCGCCCACCATCCGCGCCCTCATGATCGACGACGACGAAGACGACTTCATCTTAACGCGCGCCCAATTAGCCTTGCTCCTCCGCCCCAAGATCGAGTTGGAATGGATCAGCTCCTTTCACGCGGGCTTGGCGGCCATGCGCACGAACCAGTATGACGTCTATCTGGTCGATTACCGGCTGGGCGCCGAAACCGGCCTCGATCTCATCCGTTCGGTGATCGCCCTGGGCTGCACGAAACCCATCATCATGTTGACTGGGCTAGGCGATCGGAACGTCGACGAAGAGGCCATGCAGGCGGGCGTCGCCGATTATCTGGTCAAGGGGGAGATCAATAGCTCCCTGCTGGAGCGCACCATCCGCTACGCCATCCAGCGCAAGCAGATCGAAGGCGAACTGAAGGAGATGCAGCAGCGGTTGGCCGATAGCCGCGAAGAGCAGCGGTTGCAGCTTGCGCGGGAACTGCATGACGGCCCGCTGCAAGACTTGATCGGCATCCGCTTTCACCTGGGCGTGCTTGTCCGCGCGCTCGACAACCCGGAGTTTCTCCAGCAATTGACCCCCGTCCAGCAACAGCTACAGATGGTAGTGGACTCGCTGCGCGCCGTGTGCGGTGAGCTGCGGCCCCCCACCCTCGCGCCGTTTGGCCTGGAGCAAGCCATCCGTACCCATGCCCGGCAGTTTCGGGAGAGCTATCCCGGGATCGCGGTGCAGCTCGATCTGGATGCCGACCGGCAACTGCTGCCGGAGCGATTCCGCCTGGCCCTCTACCGGATCTATCAGCATGCCGTCTCGAATGTGGCGAAACATGCGCGCGCCACGCAGGTGCGCGTGGGCCTCAAGCTGACCGACGACCAAGTGCAACTGAAGATCGCGGACGACGGCTGCGGCTTTGCTGTACCGGCCAGTTGGATCGACCTGGCGCGCCAGGGGCATTATGGCCTGCTGGGGTCATCCGAACGCGCCGCCTCCATTGGTGGGCAACTGCACGTCTATTCCAGCACGGAGTTGGGCACAACCGTCAGCGTCACCGCGCCGCGTCCGGTATCGGCAGAGACCGCGCCACCCGCGCCGATTCACGCTCAGGAGGATGGCGCATGACGATCATCCGCGCCCTGCTGATCGACGACCATCCCATCGTGCGCTCCGGCATTCGCATGTTGCTGGAACAAGCGCCGGATATCCAGGTTGTGGGCGAGGCGGATACGGGCCAACACGCCCTGGAGTTGGTGCGCCAACTCAAACCGGATGTCGTCTTGCTGGATGTGGAAATGCCGGGCAAATCCGGCTTGGACGTGGCGCGCGAACTGCACGAGGCGCAGTTGCCGGTACGCATTCTCGCCCTCAGCGCCTATGACGACGAGCAGTACATCCTCAGCTTGCTCGCCTCCGGCGCGGCCGGTTATCTCACCAAAGAAGAGGCGCTCGACACCATCATCGAGGCGGTGCGCGGTGTGGCGCGCGGGGAAGAAGGCTGGCTCAGCCGCCGCGCCGCCGCGCGCATCGCCCAGGCCACCCGCCATGCGGCCAGAAGCCCCATCGACCTGACCCGCCGCGAATCGGATGTCCTCGACCTGTTGGTGAAAGGCCGGTCGAACAGCCAGATCGCCGCCGAGCTGCACGTCACCGAGCGCACCGTGCGTTTCCATCTCACCAATATCTACGAAAAGCTCAACGTCTCCTCACGCTCCGAGGCGATCAGTTGGGCCTTTACCCACGGCCGCGCCGCCTGAGTCTGCGCCGCTCCACCGGAGCGCGGCGTCTCGCCCGTTACACCCACCACGGCTTGACCTGGCGGATCCGCCAGGGTTATTCCCGCGCCATGCGCCAGGTAACATCTGGCACTAGCGCCATTGTAGACGCCCCGCACCCTCTATATCCTAGACCTAGCTACAGCACGGAGACACACGTTAATGCCGCAATCCGAATGAGACGCGGAGAAAGTGAGGACCAATGATTCGTGTCATGGTTGTCCACCCATCCCCCCAGAGCCGCCACGCCCCGACGCAGGCCCTCAAATGCGAACGCGATATGCGCGTGGTCGATCACGTCAGCACCGTGGGCGAGGCCCAGGCCAAGTTGAGCGGCGACAACTGCGACGTGGTCGTCATCTCCGCTCTGCTCCCGGATGCCGGCGCGCTGGCGTTGACGCGCACCTTGCAGCGCAATTACCCTGCGCTCAAGCCGGTGGTCGTGGGGCTGCCGGAGGAGCAAGAGGTCATCTTGCGGTACATCGGGAGCGGCGCGGCCGCGTATGTGCCGGAGAACGGCACGCCCGCCGACTTGGCGGATACTATCCGCACCGTCGCCAGGGGCGAAGCGCGCATGTCGCCCACGCTGATGATGGCGCTGATCCGCCGCGTGGCCCATCTCAACCGCCTCTGCCGGCCCGCACGCTACAATCCGGCGGTGTACGCTTCGCTCACCCAGCGCGAACGAGAAATCGCGCGCTTGCTGGCCCAGGGCTGGTCCAACCAAACGATCGCCGAGCATCTATCCGTGGAAGTCGGCACCGTCAAGAACCACGTGCATAGAATCCTCGCCAAGCTGAGCGTGCGCAATCGCCAAGAGGCGGCGGGCGTCTATGCCGCCCTGGCGGGTAACGAACCGGCGCTATTGGCCCCCGCCTAGTCACCCTGTCTCTCACCATCCCGTAATCGTCGCAACCGGCTGCCGGTCAAGGCCCGGTTGCGACGCCACCCTTGTGGCTTGCCCCCGGTGGGTGAACTCCAGGAGGAAACGATGCGGATTCTGGTCGTTGACAACGTTCGCTTCACGGCAGAATTGATCGCGGCGGCGCTGTTGCTGGAACCGGCTATGCAGGCGGCGGACATCGCCCTCAGCGTCGAGCAGGCCTACGAGTTGCTGGCGGCGCACACCTACGACGAGTGCCTCGTCAACGGCGCGCTGCCGGACGGCGCAGCCCTGACGCTGACCCGCTATACGGCGGAAAACCACCCCCAGACGCACGTATTGGTCTATGGCCTGGAAAACCTGGACGCGTTGGTCTTGAGCTTCTTCGAGGCCGGGGCCGTGGGCTATCTCTCCAGTGAGGATGGGGCTGCCAAACTGGTCAAGGCCGTCCAGGCCGCGGCCAATGGCGAAGCGTTCGCCCCCCCGCACCTGACCAGGCTGTTCATGAGTCGTCTGGCGGAGCTGACCGCGCTGCTCGACGACATGGCGATGGAGCCGGAGCGTTACGCCGAGTTGACCGCGCGCCAGAAGGAAGTCTTGCAGCTCATCGCCGATGGGCTGACCAACGAGGAGATCGCCGACCACCTGATTGTGGCCGTCGGCACGGTCAAGAGCCACGTGCATAACATCCTCGACAAACTGAATCTCGTCAGCCGCCAGGATGCGGCCACCTATCTGTCACTTGTCAAGGCTGCCGCCTAGCGGGCCGGGCGTGGGCTGCGCGGCGCCGGTCACTTACCGAAGTGACCGGCCCCGCCGGCAACCCTCACTCTGTCCGGCCTGCTTAGGCCAAGCCAAAGACGCTAAAGGTAAACAGGAGCACCGCAATCACCAGGAACACGCCGAACAAGAGCCGGGCGACATTGGCCGCGCCGCTGGCGACGCCTGTGAACCCCATCAAACCGGCCACAATGGCAACCACAGCCGCCGTGACGGCCCATCCTAAGAGTCCCATAGGTTCCCTTTCCTCTCTCCAGAGGCGCTTGGCAGTGCGCCCACCGTGGACGCCGCGCCAAGGGCCGCAGCATTTGCCGTCTGGGCACGCTGCCCAGCTGCCCCTAGCTTAGGGGCAAGCACCGCGTCTGCCCATAGACCACGGTGGATTGGGAAGATATAATGTGGGCATAGTCTCTCGCCTACGCGCGCCGGCGGTCCGCCCCGCCCACAAGTAGACCGCGACACATATCCTGGGGCTATGCGTCGATAGGGAAAGATGGCGCACGCGCTTTGTATGCTGCCATCAACAAGGGTATTTTTTGGCGGCATTTGTCTATGTCACCGCCACACACCGGGGAGAACCAAAGCGGTGAAAATCAACGAGAACGTATCACCGGGTGTCCAGCAGGACTACAGCGCCGCGATTGCGCCGTCAGCCCTGTTCGATGCCTTGCTGGCAAATGACGCCATCGGCCTGGCCGTCCTTGATCGCCGCCATCGCTTCGTCCGGGTCAACCGGCGCTTCGCCCAGATCAACGGTCAGCCCGCCGCCGCCCATGCGGGGCGCAGCGTGGGCGAAATCGCGCCGGCCATCGCCGCGGCGCTGGGGTTTGCCATCGAGGAAGTCTTTGTCACCGGCCAAGCCGCCGCCGATGTGGAAGTGCAGGCTGCAGCACCGGAATCACCCGGCGCGCTGCGCTATTGGCTGGCCGGCTGCTTTCCCATCCCCGTGGCAGGACGGCCCGCATTGGTGGGCGTCATCCTCCAAGACATCACCGCGCGCAAGCAGCGCGAGCTGCGGCTTTCCTTGCTGGCCGCGGCGGGCGGCCTCTTGACCGCGCTGCTAGATGTCGAGCTTGCGCTACAGGCAGTCGCAAACTTGGTCGTGCCCGGCTTTGCCGACTGGTGTGCGGTCGAAATGACCGTCGATCAGGGCGACACCCAACAAATTGCCGTGGCGCATGTGGACCCCCAGAAAGTGGCCTGGGCCGAGCAGTTCCGCCGGCGCTTTCGCGCCGATGCCGACAGTCCGACAGGCGTGCCTAACGTGATCCGCACCGGGCAGAGCGAGTTCTACCCGCACATCACCGACGACATGCTGCAGGCCGGCGCCAAAAGCGCAGAACAACTACAGGTGATGCGACAAGTGGGCTTCCATTCCGCCGTCATCGTGCCGCTGAAAGCCAGAGGGCGCGTCTTGGGAGCGCTGACGCTCGTCCACGCCGAATCGCAGCGGACCTACACGGACGACGATGTGCGGTTGGCCGAGGAATTAGCCGGCTATGCCGCCCTAGCCATCGACAACGCCCGTCTCTATGATGAGGCGCGCCGCGCCGAAGCCGAGGTGCGTCTGCTCAACGAGACGTTGGAACAGCACGTCGCCAACCGCACTGCGGACCTAGATCGCAGCAATCGCGATCTACAAGATTTTGCCTATATCGCTTCCCACGATTTGCAGGAACCGCTGCGCAAGATCGTCGCCTTTAGCGACCGGCTCCACCGGCTGCTTGGTCCCACTCTGGACCCCATCGCGGACGACTATCTGGCGCGCATGCAAAACGCCGCAGAGCGCATGCAAGGCCTCATCAACGATCTCTTAACCTTGTCCCGCATCAGCACCCGCGGGCTCCAACTGACTCCCGTCGATCTGGCCAAGGTCATCTATGACGAGGTGTTGGTCGACCTGGAAACGGCGCTGGAAGAGAGCCACGGGCAGATCGAAGTGGGCGAACTGCCCCACCTCATCGCCGACCCGCTGCAGATGCGCCAGTTGATGCAAAACCTGATCAGCAATGGGCTGAAGTTCCGCCGCCCCGACGTCGCGCCGCAGGTCCGGGTGAAGGGCGAGCAGATCGAAGACGGCACGACCGGCGCGCGCGTCTATCGCATCGTCGTGCAGGACAACGGCATTGGGTTTGACAACAAGTATCTGGACCGTATCTTTCAGCCGTTCCAGCGGCTCCACGGGCGGCAGCAGTATGCAGGCACGGGCATGGGGCTGGCTATTTGCCGCAAGATCACCGAACGGCATGGCGGCTCGATTACCGCGCACGGTGAGGTCGGCCACGCCGCCACCTTTGTCGTGACGCTGCCCGTGCTTCTCCCCAGCGAGGATCACCCACCGCTGCCGGCTTACAGCGCCGCCGAGCCGGGCTAGGCTAAGTCGCCCGCCGGATATCGCCCAAAACCGCCGTAGTTGACTGCGGCGGTTTTGGGTCGCGCCTTCACCACGGTTCACCCCCGCGCCGTCACTTTGCCGATAACAGCTAGAGGGAGGGGGCGGTTACCACTCAGGCGGTCGCCCCCTCCCGTTACAACTCCGTCGCCCGCTGCGAAGGTTTCCCTGCTGTAAGTGTGCGGTGTGTCTTGCGCCAATCTGCGAAGCACGGGGCAACTGGAGGCTGGCCCCAGTCTAGCCACGGCGGCCCGTCTTCGCCATAGAGCAGGACACGGGCCAAGATACACCGCAGGATATACCCTCCTCAATCCCGCCGCACGTCCCTCGCCCGGCCGTCCTTGCGCGATGACCACGATCTGTACCTGGCCGCTATGTCACGATGGATGGCCGCCGCCGAGGTCTACGGTTACTGTAGGGGTGTAGACCGCACGCAGAGTCTACGCCACGGAAAGTAGTATTCGGACCAAGGAGAACACCATGAACAGTGACATCCTGCAAGGTAAGTGGAATCAGTTCAAGGGCGACGTGAAGCGTCAGTGGGGGAAGTTGACCGACGACGATCTCACCCGCATCGAAGGCAACTACGACAAGTTTGTCGGCGTGCTCCAGGAACGCTATGGCTACGAACGGGAACGCGCCGAGCGCGAACTGGACGCCTACCTGAAACTGGTACGCATCCCGGACTAGCGATACCATCCCGGCCGGCAGTTCCCGCGGGCATTCCGCTTGGGTGCTGCCGGCTGAAGCCAGGCGTGAACAGGGGACAGCCACTTCGACAAGTGGCTGTCCCCTTATGCGTGAACGGCGCGGTCACACCGCGTGACCTGCCCGGCCCCCGCCAGCGTGACGGCTGCTACAAGGGAAAGGAAACAACGCGATGCAAGCCACGATCTTGATCATCATGCTGATCCTCTTCCTGCTCAGCGCGGTCCCAGCTTGGCCCTATAGCCGCAGGTGGGGATATTTTCCCAGCGGGCTTCTCGGCATCCTGTTGGTCGTCGTGTTTGTCCTCCTGGTGTCGGGCCGCATCTAGCGGCCCGGCTAGGCCCGAAAGGAGCGTCCCTTATGTCCCTGCTAGGCTTTCTCACCTTACTCCTGATCGCCGCGGTCTGCGGCAGCCTGGGCCAGTCGCTGGCGGGCTACTCGCTGGGCGGCTGTCTCACCTCGATGGTGGTCGGCTTTGTGGGCGCATGGTTTGGGCTATGGCTGGCGCGGTCGCTGAGTCTGCCGCCGATCATGACCATCACCATCGACGGGGAGACATTTCCCCTGGTCTGGGCCATCATCGGCTCGGCGATCCTGGCCCTGCTGGCCGGCCTCCTCACCCGCCCCCGGGCGCTTGTCTAGCGCAACGCAAGCGGCCTCCAGTAGTAAATAGCGACCCTGTCATGCCGGCACGCGGACTCGTCGGTATGCCAGGGTCGCTATTTGTGTGCCGGAAAACTGCACAAAAAACCACCATGCACCCGCCGAGGCTTGCGCCCCATCAGGTGCATGGTGGCATAGGTTCGCACGAACGACCGTGCGTTGACGTGCAGCCTAAGTAAGTGATTGCATGAACATTGTCATTCCGAGCGTAGCGAGGAATCCCGGCGTGTTGGCAGAAGGGGATGCTTCGCTGCGCTCAGCATGACAGACCGATTGAACGGTCATATAGGCACTTACTTAGCCGGTGGGCAGCGCCCGCTCGTTGATGCCTTCGGACAGGAGGCTGCCCTCGGCGAGGTCGGTCAACATCTTGTCGGCGGACCCCTCTTCCTTGATGGTCTGCTGGAAGATCGTCTTGTCCTCGCCATAGTCCAGGTGGTTGGCAAAGGCGCGCAGGACGCCATAGGTGGCGATCTCGTAATGCTCGACCCGCTGCGCCGCGGCGATCAACGCAGCGTCGCGCACCATGTCATTGCCCTTCAGGTTGATCGCATGTTCACCCTCCGCGACCAAGCCCAGCATCGCCTCACACTTCTTGTTGCCGGGGTTGATGCCGCGTCGCGCCATGACCTCTTTCAGACGCTCAACGTGCTCACGCGTCTCGTCGAAGTGCATCGTGAACCCCTGGCGCAGTTCTTCGGACGTCGCCGCCAGCGCCATCTTGGGCAGCGCCGCGACCAGTTGCCGCTCGGCGTCGTAGATGTCCTTGACTTGATCGATGTAGAGGTCTTCGAGTCCTTCCAGCTTTCGGTTCGTAGCCATTGTAGCGCTCCTTCTGTGAATGACCGGCGATGGGTGGCATCGCCTGCTCGTCGCACGCCTGTGACCCGGCCACCGCGCCGGATCCACACGACAGGACGTACAGGGCTACTCTAGCGAAGGCCACGCAGGGAATCAATCGACAGCAGTCTAGATGCGGGGTACTACGGAGGATGCAGAGCACGCCCCGCGGCCCCATGCAGAGGGACCGCGGGGGCGGCGGTGTTTATGCCGGGTTCTTTACCCAATGGCCCTGTTCGTTCTTGTGATAGCTCTGCTTGACCGCGGCCCAGGCCACCCGGTGCGCCACCTCTTCGCGGGAGGCGTCGTCGCGCCGTTTGTCGGGATCGGCGTATTCGTCCCACGCGTTGTTGAACGCCTTCTGATAGATCTTCTGGGCATGGCGAGGCAGATTATCACGCACGGAATCCGGGAGTTCGGCGATGGATTGGTAAGGCATACTGACCCTCCTTAGGTTGGCGCGGCCTCCGTATCGGCCCCTTCTCACACGGAGCATAGCCACCCCACCCCTGCCTGCCATCCCCGCCGATACAGCCGCGCGGCACAAGTTCGGTTTGGGCGTATTTCAGGCTTGGGGCGAGTTTTGCCCGCACGGTAGGTGACAGTCACCTCGGCAGGAGGGTTGGATTTAACATAATCATCATTGTCGCGCTGACTTACACCTGTGGTATCCACGCCTCCTTCGGCGTTCGCGGCGTCGCAATAGTTGGCTTGCGGCCAATGCGCGTTTTGACACCCGCGGGAACCGCTGGGTAGCGTGACTGTCTCTCGTGTACAGGAGCGCGTTATGTTAAATCCAACCCTCCTCGGCAGGTGACTGTCACCTGCGTCGCCCCCAACGTAAAATGCCCCCTCTTCCTGACGGCTCGCCCCCAGCGGGCGATTCGCTCGCCAACCGGCAATCCTGTACAATGATTGCCGAATACGCAACAGTTGGAGATCCCTACATGGTGAGCCATCGTCTGGCGTGGTTTGTGCCCATACTGCTGGCGCTGTGCCTCGCCTTCATCGCCCAGGCCGTATTCGCCGGGGGGCAGGTTTCCGCGGCCAACCAGGCCAGGGTGCTGCGCAACGCGAACCTGCGCGCCGGACCAGGCGCCCACTATGCCATCGTCGGTTATGCCGCGCCGGGCGATGTGTTTGCGGTCCTCGGCTGCAACAGTGATTGCACCTGGTATCAGCTCGCGCCGGACTGCTGGATCGCCGCCTTCTTGGTGACGCCGGTGGAGACCGTCGCGGTGACTGCCGCGCCGGGCGGCGCGGCGACCCTGGCCGCCGCGCTTACGGACACCCCGGCTGCCGCGGCGAACGTAGTGGACAACTCCACGCGTTGCCCGCAGACGGCGCAGCCCGCCACCACGTATGCCGGGCCGGGTACGTTCTATGGCGTGGCGGACACGCGTCCGCAAGGAGAATGTATCGCCGTGATCGGGCGCAACCAGGACGGTACGTGGTATCAGCTCAGCCACGGCATGTGGATTGCCGCCGCGGCTGTGCGGTATGCCGAGCCGGCCAGCTTCATGCCGGTCACGGACCTGACCCCCACGCCGACCAGCACACCCATCCCGACTATCACGCCGGAGCCGGAAGCGCCGGAATCGCCGCTAGCTACGCCGACGCCGTCATAGGTTGGTCACCATCGTCACTTACTCCGGCGCGTGGTCCAGCGGCGCTTCCACCGCCGTGAAGTCCGCCGCAATGCGCGGCCCATACGCGCCGATCAGCCCCTGCACGCGGGCATAGTCCGGCGACTGGACGATCAGCCCGACATGGTGGCGCTTGTTGAGCCGCCAGACGATTTCGGCGTCCGTATACGCCGCCGTGTCGGGCCACTCTTGGCGGGCCAATGAGACCATCAGCCCGGCATAGTCGTGGCGGCGCGCGGGCGGCGCATTCGGCTCCCCCCGCCCGATTGGGATATCCCCCCGCGCCCCCTCCACCCACCGGGTGACGCCCGACGCATATTCCACCAGCTTGTCCACCCCGGCCCCGCCTACACGCGACGCGCACTCCAGGAAGTAGAAAACACCGTCGCCGCCGCGGATGAACTCGGCATGGGTTACCCCGCGGCGCATCCCCAGCGCGGCCACGACCTGGCGGTTGGCGGGCAGCAGCGCCTGCTCTTCCGCGCCGCCATAGGCCACGGTGCTGGACGCAAAGACGCCCCCACCCTGGTAGACCGTCATGGGCGGCAGCCCGTAGCGATGCACCGCGGCAAAGACCACCTCGCCATCCCACACGACCGAGTCCACATGATAGACATCGCCGGGGACGAACTGCTCCAGCACAAAGAACGACTGGCGGTCGCCCAACGCTTCCAGGTGGGACCATAGCTCCGGCGCGCTGTGGACCTTGCGGATGCCCATGGAACTGGCTTCGCTGCGCGGCTTGAGCACCCACGGCGGCGGCACGGCGGCCATGAACGCGGCCACCTGGTCGTGATTCAGCACATGCACAAACGCGGGCACGGGAATCCCCGCCTCGCGCGCCCGCACGCGCATGGCGAGTTTGTCGCGAAAGAGGCGCGCCGCCGAACTGCCCATCCCCGGCAGGCGCAGATGCTCGCGCAGCGCGGCCGCCGTCTCCACGTCGAAGTCGTCCAGCGCGACGATGGCATCGAGCGTGCGCGTGCGCGCCAGATAGGCGACGGCATGGGTGATGTCCGGCTGCTTGCCCAGATCGGGCATCATAAAGAACTCGTCAATCGCCTCGCGCGGCCACGCCTCGCCGCCGAGTTTGTCCTCGGTCAGCAGGATCACGCGGCAGCCCTGGCGGTGACATTCCTCCAGAAAGAGACCGCCTTTGTAAAAGCTCGCCAGACATAGGATCGTCAGTGTTTGGGTCATGTGCGCTCAAAGCTCCCTGGGCC
>CAYJQA010000096.1:0-12114 GCA_964372065.1 uncultured Litorilinea sp. | reverse complement strand
TCGGCCGACATCACGACGACGGTCTCGGCCATGCCCTCGGCGGCGGGTTCCTCCTGGGCAGCCGCGGGCCGCGCCCAGGAGGCGCCCGCCAGCGCGGCCACCAGCAGTAATGCGACCACGCTGGTCGTCCACATGTGGCGCAGTGCAGACCGGACCGTGTGCGTGATGGGATGTGACATAGCTCTTTCCCCTTCTGCTCGATGCGCGGGTGGATCAACACCCGTGCCGTGCCGCCTTGGTTGCGGCTATTACCAAACTCGCTTGCGATGCGGCGCGTAGCGTCGCCCTGGAACGAGCTTAACAGTTCGCGCGCGCACGCGGGATGGTCAAAAGCTGTAAACAAACTCGGCAAAAAGACCTAACGTGGGCGGTGCGGGGAGCGGGGCGAAGGAGAAAACCGTAAGCGTGGGGGGCCGTCACAGCGCGCGGCAGATTGTCACTGCGACAATTGCCGTAGCTCGCGCCCTGCCGGATTGGAAGGAATGTCGTAGAGAGGGGGCGTCGTTCGGCGCATGTGAGCCGCCGGAGAGCGTGTCATAATCGTGTCAAGCCCGCCGCACCGCAGCCATCGTCACAGCAACAACGGCGGGCAGACGCACTCTCTTGTACCGATACGAAGCGTGGCAGTCTTATGCAGCAAAGGTGGCAGTCAATGTGTATGGCCCGGCGTGAACGGGGCCAAGCAGCGCTGGAATTTGCCCTGACCAGCATGGTGACGCTGCTGTTGATCTTCGGGCTGATCGACTTTAGCCGGGCGATCTACGCAGCCAGTGTCGTGCAGTGGGCGGCGCAATACGGCGCACGTTTCGGGGTGAACAACCCGGAGGACTTGACGGGCATCAGAGCCGAAGTCCTGTCCCGGTTGACGGGGCTGGACACAGATGCGGCCGACGTCACCGTCACCGCGCCGGACACGAACCTGATTCAAGTGAATGTGGATTACGATTTCGTGTTCATTGCGCCGATTGTGGCGCAGGTGGTGGGCGAAGGGTTGACCTTGACAGGCAGCGCCAGCATGGTTGCCCATTAGCTGGCCGGAGGATGCAAAGGTTGGGAGTATCTGCTTCGGCAGTTGCAGGGATGGCCGAGGAAGTAATCGTCTAGATCAGTTGTTGGTCTTGGTTGAGTTTCAGAATTTTGTCTTACAAAGGAGACACCCACGATGTTGAGCTATATGTTGACTTGGTTGAATGTGTACATGGCCCGCTTCGAGAAGGAAGAAGGCCAGGGCATGGCGGAGTACGGTCTGTTGCTGGCGTTGATTGCCGTCGTCGTCATGGCTGTTGTCGCGACTTTGGGACCAGTGATTGCGGCACAATTCCAGGCAGTTCAGGATGCGCTGTAAGGCGCGTAGGTGGTGATTAGTTCCAGGCCAAATGCTTGCTGCGAACTAATATGAGTATGGCCTAACTGTGCCAGAGGGATCCCTCTGGCACAGCATTCCATTCGTGAAGGATGTTATCAGTTTCACGACAATGTTCGTCTCAGGCCAGCGGAGTAATATCTACGAGGCAAGACTGGGTGAACAACATGGGCATACCGATGATCCGATGGAACTGGCAATCTGGACGACTGGCATCTGGCCTGCCCAAAACCGACCGCGGTCAAAGCCTGATCGAGTTCGCCCTGAGCCTGCCGTTGCTCCTGTCGCTGGTGCTGGGGACCATTGATTTGGGGCTGGGCTTCAAGACGTACATTGGGTTGACCAACGCGGCGCGCGAAGGCGTGCGTTGGGTCAGCCTGCACCCGACCGACCCGGCGGGGGCTGTGGCGCGTGTGGCAGCCGAAGCGGACCGGGTCAGCCTGGAAGTGGGCGACTATGGGGCCGGCGGCTACACCGTGGCGCTCTCACCCGACAAGGCCAGCTACGTGGCAGGCGATAAGGTGACTGTAACCATCAGCTATGAGTATGAGTTGCTATTTGGCGCGGTGACGGGGCTGCCCAATGTGCCCTTCGACGCCACGGCGACCATGGTCGTGCTGTACGATGAGTGAATAGGCCGGGCAAAACCCATTAAGGCGGCTGCACATGACGCTGCGAACGAAGTTTAAGAGCTGGCTACGCCGGCTCCTTCACGCGGAAGAAGGTATTAACCTGGTACTGCTGGCGGGGGGGCTGACCGTCCTCATCGGGATGGCCGGCGTCGCGGTGGACGGCAGCAATATCTATTTCCAGCGCCAACGGATGCAGATCGCCGCCGACGCCGCGGCCCTGGGCGGCGCGCGCCAATTGGCGATCAACGCCACGCTCGACGCGGTGGACGCCGAGATTCACGAGTTGGCTTTTGCCAACGCCGCCGACCGGGTCGAATGGCAGTTGTCGTCCAGCGAGCGCGGGGTCGACGTGCAGGCCTATCGCACCTTCCAGTCCTATTTCGCCCGCATCATGGGTTATAACGATTTTACGGTCAATGCCCGCGCCCATGCCGAGTATGAGCCGGTGACGGGCGTGGACGGGCTATTCCCGTTGACGTTGAGCTGCGACTGTGTGGACGACGAAGTTGTCGCGCCCGGCCCCGACGACGATGGCGGCGGTGAGTCGACGCCGCCGGGAACCCCCACGCCCACCCCCACGCCCTCCCCGGACTGGGGAGGATGCGATCTCTACCCCATCGCCCTAGATACACAGACGCTTGCCGGACACAGCGCCGGCGACTCGCTCGGCGATATCTTTAATGGCGTGCAGCCCGGCAACTTTGGCTGGCTCACTTGGGACGGGGCCAACAACACGCCGGCGCTCATCGCCAGCCTGACGCCGCCGGGCAATAGCGGGATTTACACCAATCCGAATAATGCCGACGACCATCTGATCTCGATCGGCGACATTGTGCAGGGCGCGCCCGGTGTCATGAACGCCAGCGACGTGCGCAGCGCGCTGGACACGCTGATGACCATGGATATTGCCGTGCCCGTCTGGGATCAGGCCGGCGCTAACGGCAGCAACTCGTGGTACCGCGTTGTCGGGTTTGCTCTGGTGCGCATCACCGATTACCAACTGCCCAGCCAGAACCGCATCTCGGCGACCTATTTGGGGCCGGCCACCTGCATTTCTGAGGATGCGCCGGGCGGCATCGATCTCCCAACATCGGCCACCATGCAGTTGAACAACGGCGATTCCTCCTATCAGATCAACCTGATCAGCCACGTCGGCAACGACTGGACCTATGAGGTCAATAAACTGGAAGGGCAAGACCTGAGCTATTGGATGCTCGATGTCGGTGCGTGTCTCGACCATATGCTCACCTCGAATCCGGCGGCGACGGCTTTGGGTATGGATGCGGCGACCAACTTCACCGGCATCAAATGGGGAGTCGCCTCCGGTTTCAGCGCAGGCCTCTTTAGCTTCTCGTTAGATGGCGACTACGCCGAGGGTACGATTGCGGCTTTGGCGAAAGTGGGCGCCGATGCGGCATCCGGTTCGATCGCCGGCCCCATCTGTGACGACAACAGTGGCGGCGGCGGCACGCCCGGCGGCGGCGCTAAGATCTGTCTGCCGACGATTGACTTTGAGACAGACGCCGCGGGCGCGGCATTGGTGGCCGGTCAGGTCATCGACACCGAGTGGGCAGCCTGGGGTGTGCGCGTGGCCTCGAACAGCCAAGCGAGCAATCCGGCGATGATCTTTGATTCGGCCGCGCCCACAGGTGGGGATACTGATTTGGGCACGTCAAACCAGGCGTATGGCGGGCCAGGCGTGGGCAGCGGCGGCGGAAACAGCGCGCCGGGCAAGAACAACGCACCGCTGGGCAAAACGCTGATCATCCAGGAGAACAGCACCGGCACCCCCGATGACAACGCCGGCGGCGGGACGCTGATCTTCACCTTTAACTATGGCGTGAATATCGACGATGTGCAGATTGTGGACATCGACGACCACGAGGTGGCCGGCACGGTCAAGGCGTATAGCGACGCGGCAGGTTCCACGTTGATCGCCACCGGCGACATGTTGGGGTTAGGTGACAACAGTGTGCAGACCGTGCAGTTGAGTGCGGCGGATGTGCGCCGGTTGGAAGTCGACCTCCCGGCGAGTGGGGCGATAGCGTCGGTTATTTCCTGCCGGGGCGCGACCATCCCCACCTACGATGTGGGCCAGTTGATTTGGGCGGACGACAACGCCAATGGCATTCGAGAGAATGATGAATCAGGCATTGGCGACGTAGTTCTGGAACTGTACGCATCCGGCCTCAACCAAGTGGTGGCCACAGCGACCACCAATACGGGCGGCGGCTATATCTTCCGCAACCTGCCGGCCGGCAACTATGAGGTCAAAGTGGCCGACAGCAATTTCGCGGCCAATGGCCCACTCCAGGGCTATGTCTTCAGTCCCAAGAACTATACGACTGACAGCAAGGATAGCGACTTCAACAGCACGACCAAACGGGCCCCCGCGAGTGTTCCTCTCAACGGCAACGACTACCTCGGTGTCGACGGCGGCTTGGTGCCGCCGGCTAGCCAAGAGCAGGACAGCGGTACCGAGTCCGCGACGTTGGACTTCAATGACAGCAAGAACACCACGGTCGAGATCTCTCTAGCCGAACATACGGGCAACACCTGGACTTACCGCGTGCGCGAGATCAGTGGAAGAGACCTCAAGGACTGGACACTGGGCATCGGCAACTGTGTCGACCATATCTCCCAATTCAGCCCTACGGGCGCGAGTATTGGATCCAGTAGTGGTTTGACCGGCATCAAGTGGTCGGTCTCTACTTCCTATAGCGACGGCTATTTCTCCGTCACCATGGACAACAGCTATGGAGTCAAGACGGTTCAGACGCGCGCCAAGAACACCAAGAACGCCACTGCCGAGGCCGCCATCATCGGTCCCGACTGTGACGCGCCGGCTCTCCCAGTGGACTATCAGAACATTAACTTCGGCAACTGTCTGGCACTGAAGAACCAGGGCAAATTGCCCTATACAGGGATCGCGGTGAACGGCGCCATGTCCACGGCCGGGATCACGAACAATTCCAGTTCCTATGTTCTGGTCGGCATGGCTTCGTATCGCAAGTTCGACGAGATCATTGACAACCAGGATATCTTCGATTTTATGCAGTATGCGCTTGCGCCAGGCAAGTCGGTGTCGTTGATTGTCGGTCTGCCGGTCGATGGAGCAGGCGCGACCTATGCCACCCAGATCGATGTCTTCTGTGATGAAGTGTTGCCTTCCCTGAACGGCCAGCGCTACGACGACCGCAAATTCGGCTATGCGCATATCGGCGGCACATACTGGGCACAGCCGCTACCTGAAGCCGACGAACAGTATTGCGGACCGGACGACACTGAGTCATTAGTCTTGCAGGGGCTGAGCAGCCAGGTCCAGGGCACGGTTCAGGTTGAGGCGGTGCCTTCCGGGTCGCCGCAGCGAGTGGTATTCGACCTCTCCGGGCCGGCATCCATGCAGAGCATCCAGAATGCGGCTCCTTTCTGCCTCCAAGGCGATAGCGGTGGTGTTTGCAACGGCTGGGATACCCAGACTATGCCCGACGGCGCGTACACGCTGAAGGCGACAGCCTGGGGAATCTTTGGCATATCGTTGGAGGCGCCGTGCGGAAGCGTGAGCCAGAGCTTTAGCATCAACAATTCGGGCAACCCCAGCGGCGGTTCCGGCGGAACTACCGAAGCCGCCTGTTCCTTCCACTGGGTGGACTGGAATGGCGGCGGCTCCAGCAATGTGGAGCTGCAGAGCGCGATGAATGACGTGAGCGTGAGCGGGGTATGGCGCTTGCATGAGGTGATCCCGGCGGGTCCGGATGTCGCGCCCAGCTTGGTGCTGGCGTCGGCGCTGGATGGCCGCGTCGGCGAGACGGTCAAGATCCCGCTGGCGCAAGACAGCGGCAACGGGTATGCCGTCTGCGGCTTCGCCAATGTGAAGTTGGTAGATTATAGCTTGGCGGAGGGCGACATCTGGGTGGTTCTCCAGTTCCTCAATAAGGTGGTGCGCGGGGTGGAGACGGACCCGGCAGCGGATGACTATGGCGCGCGCGACGTGCGCTTCCATGACTGACGCCACCGGTCACGGCTGACCGCGGCCGGGCGCGCCGGCTGAATCTTGCCTACGCCATCGACCGGGCCTTTGTAGACAAAACAGGCAACTGCGACTTGTGGGTCTCCGTGCAAAGGGGCGGCGAAAGCTGCCCCTTTATGCATGTTGGTACCGGTCGGTGGGGTGCTCTCCGCCAATTGACGTAGGCGCGAGTCAGAAGAACGCGCGAAGGAATGACTTGGGCTTAGGTGGAAAGACAGATGCTAGTCGTCGCGCAGGGTGCTATTCTGACACCAGACCAGATAGGCCGTTCCATACCGCCAGCCGGGCACGGCAGCGGGCGGTGCGGGCGGCAGAGCGCCGGACCATTGGCCCACATAACGACGCCGCCACGCGGCGCTGATAAACAGGTGAGACTATGAAACACAGCGGATTACTTTGGTGGATTGGGGCATTTGTGTTGGCGGCGCTGGCCGGCATCTTGACCTATGGCCTGCTGACTACGTCGCTGCCGGAGAGCGTGTCGGCGCAGCGCAGCGCCAACACCACGCCGGTGATCGTGGCGGCCAGCAACATCCCGTTTCGCCGCTCCATCCGGCCCGAGGACTTGACCACGCGCAACCTGCCGCCCGATTCCGTGCCGGAAGGCGCGGCCATGACCGTGGACCAGGTGGTGGGCAAGATGTCGACGGTGGACCTCTTTGCCAACGAGCCGATCTTGACCCAGCAGTTGGTGACGCCGGATGTGGTGACGCAGCAGGTGGCGCTCTCCGTGCCGGACGGCAAGATCGTGTTGGCCGTGCCAACCCAGTCCAAACTGATCACCAACCGGCTGATCCGTCCCGGCGACTTTATTGATTTGCTGGCGACTTTTGAGGTGGACATCCAGCGCGGGGATTCCACCAAGGCCACGCCGGAGACGATCTCCATGCTGCAAGGGTTGGAGATTCATGCCATTATCCTGCCCGTGGCCGTGGTAGAGGAAGGGGCCGCCGTCGCGGAGAGCGAAGGCGGTGTTTTCCGCACACAGGACGCGGAGGGACAGTCGGTGCTGCTGGCCGTAGACCCCCAAGACGCGCTGGCGATCCGGCACATACTTGACGTAGGCGGAGCGCTCGACTTGGCCTTGCGCCCCACCGG
Source organism: uncultured Litorilinea sp. (assembly GCA_964372065.1). GTDB lineage: Bacteria > Chloroflexota > Anaerolineae > Caldilineales > Caldilineaceae > QEUY01. The sequence goes on along the minus strand of CAYJQA010000096.1, from coordinate 4,991 downwards.
CTACGAGAGCGTGACGACGACCGAGTCCGTCGACCAGTTCTATCTGGCCGACCGCTTCCAAATCGACTTGAACCGCAACTGAGCGCAGCAGAAGCTGCACGGGTAGCCTAGCGGCGGTTTTTGAACCGCCGGAGCTTGCCGGCGACGGCATGCGGATGGAGAGAGGATTGTGGGATGGATCAGGCGTTGCAATTAGCCGTTATTACTAATGACCATTTTCGGGCCGATGCGCTGACCCAGGTGACTGCCGGGTTGAACTGGCGGCTGGAGAAGGCCGTCGCCCCGGCGCAGCCGATCGCGTGGCTGCGTCGCCTGAGCGTGGATGTGGTGCTGGTGGACCTGGATGTGCCGGATGCGCTGGGGCTGTTGCGCGATATCTCGACGGCGCTGCCCCACTTGACGCTGCTGGCGCTGGTGACGCCGCAACACTTGACGGACCTGCAAGTGGCGCTGACCGCCGGGGCGTCCAGCTTTGTGACCTTCCCCATCGACCCCGTCCAGTTTCCCGCCACGGTCATGCGGGTAGTGCAGGAAAGTCCCAGTCGGGGGACGCGCGCGGCGCGGGGGCGCTTGGTGGCGGTGGCCGGGCTGAAGGGCGGCGTCGGGCGGACGACCTTGGCCGTGAATATGGCGATCGCGCTGCGCCAGCGCGTCGAGGGCGATGTGGTGCTGGTGGAGGCGCATCACGGGCTGAGCGATGTGTCGCTCATGTTGAACCTGCTGCCCCGCCACACGTTAGCCACACTGGCGCAAGAGATGAACCTGGACGCGGATGTCTTGCAGGGGCACCTCCAGGCCCATGCCAGCCGCGTCAAGGTGCTGGCCGCACCCCCGGACGTGAGCCAACTGGTCGAACTGCCGGTGGAGACGTGGCGCTCCATCTTGACCCAGTTGCGCGGGATCGCACCCTATGTGGTGGCGGATACGTCGGCGGTGGCGGATGCGGTGTTGTCCGAGGTGCTGACGCTGGCCGACGACATCGTGGTGATGACAGGGCCGGACCTGGCCGGGCTGCGCAGCGCGGTGGCGCTGCTCAAGAGCCTGGACGAAGAGACGAACGTGCATGCGCGCACGCACGTAGTCCTGAACCGGGCGGGCGTGCGCGGCGGGGTGAATGAGGCGGCGGCGGCGCGCCAGTTGGGCGAGGCGCTGGCGGCGGCCATCCCCGAAGACCCGGCGTTGGCGACTTTTGCGCTGAACCGGGGCGTGCCCTTTGTGTTGAGCCACCCCCGTTCCATCTTGGCGAGCAAGGTGCAGGAGTTTACGAATCAGCTCTTTGACCTGAAGTCGGCGGCCAAGCCGAAGCGCCAGTTGTCCGGCTCCTTCTGGCCGGGGAGCAAGGGACGCACCGTACAGCAGGCGGTGCCTACCCGCTAAGTGAGTGCTGCGCACCATTGCGTGCTCGGTTACGGGCGGTCTGCCGCCCACAGCATGACGGACTTCACCTACTGAGCGCGAGGGCGCAGGTACGGGAGCAATGACGATGAACTGGGTGTTGCTGATTGCAGTCATAGTGATGGTGGCGGTCTATGCGGGGATGGTCGGCGTCTATCGCTGGTTGCGTTGGACCCGGCTGGTGGAGGAACACCTCAACGACTCGCTGGCCCCGGTGGCGGGCGAGATGGGCAACCGCCGGGCGCTGCGCGACCGGCTGGACAAGCGGCTGCGGCGGATGTCGTTCGCCGAACGCTTGGAACGCCAACTGGTGGCGGCGGACAGCAACATGTCGGTGAGCGAGTTTGTAATGCTCCGGATCGGTGTGGCGCTGGGCACGTTCGTGTTGGGCTGGCTGATTGCCCGGCAGCCCATCGCCGGGCTGCTGCTGTCGTTGATCGGGTGGGTGCTGCCGGGGATGTGGCTGAAGCGCCGCGAGAGCCGGCGGGCCAAGGACTTCGCCAACCAACTGCCCGATTTGCTGACCATGCTGATCGGCTCGCTGCGCGCCGGCTATGGTCTGCTCTATGCCGTCACGATTGTGGAGAAGGAGATGCCGGACCCCATCGCGACCGAGTTCGGCCGCGTGATCAAGGAGACGGCGCTGGGCTATTCGTTGGGTGATTCCCTGGACCATCTGGTGGAGCGCGTGCAGAACGACGACCTGGCGTTGGTCGTCACGGCCATCCACATTCAGAACGAGGTGGGCGGGAGCTTGGCCGAGGTATTAGAGACGATCTCGCAGACGATTCGCGAACGGGTGCAGTTGAAGGGGCATATCCGGGCGGTTACGGCGCAACAGCAGATCACGGGGTCGGTGTTGTCGGCGCTGCCCTTTCTGTTGGGGACGGTGCTCTTCTTGATGAGTCCCGACTATATGATGGGTATCTTTACGCCCGGCTGGCCGCTGATTATTCCGGTGAGCGCGACGATCATGGTCATTATGGGCAACCTGATCATGCGCAAAGTCACCAAGATTGATATTTAGCCCAAGTCGTTTTTGTCATTGACAGAGTCTTTGGGCGTTGCACGTGGAGGATTGGATGAACATTGCACCCTGGATGATTATGCTGCTGGTCATGACGTCGGCGTTTACGGTGATCATGGCGTTGCGGGCAACGTTGAAGCGGCAGGAGATATCGGCGGCGGGCGTGGCGTCTGCGCGGGGAGCGACGCCAAACATTCGCAACCTGCAGTTGCGACAGCCCTTTGCCGAGCGCGTGATGCGGCCCATGTTGCGGCAGCTCTACGGCATGGGGCGCTACTTCACGCCGAGCAAGAGCATCGCGGACTTGCAGCAAAACTTGATCGTGGCCGGGCTGCCGGGCGGCTTGACGGTGACCGACTTCCTGGGGCTGCGGGCGCTGGCCGGCGCCAGCCTGGGCGCGCTGATCTTCACGCTGATGGTGGTGCGGACGTCGCCGGGCCAGGCGTTGTTGATGGCGGGCGCGGCCTTTGGCCTCGGCCTGTACATGCCCAACATGTGGCTGAAGAACAAGGTCCAGGCGCGCAAGAAGGCGATTGGCCGGGCGCTGCCCGACTTGCTGGATATGATGTCCATTTGCGTCGACGCCGGGCTGGGGTTTGAGGCGGCGATTCAAAAGGTGGCGTTCCAGTCCGACAATGAGCTGGCGCTGGAGATGCGCCGGGTGATCAGCGAGATCCGCGTGGGCGTGGCGCGCGCCGATGCGCTGCGCCATCTGGTGGAACGCACGCAGGTGGGGGATGTGGCGAGCTTCGTGGCGGTGTTGGTGCAGGCGGACCGGCTGGGCATCGCCATCCGCAATGTGCTGACGACGCAGTCGGTGCAAATGCGGGTGCAGCGTCGTCAACGGGCCGAAGAAGAGGCCAACAAAGCGCCGATCAAGATGATGATCCCGCTGGCCCTCTTTATCTTTCCGGCCATGTTCGCCGTGATTTTAGGCCCGGCCGTTCCACGCCTTATGAACGCGTTCTAGGCGTGGACACGATTACACAACGAGGTAGCAGGATGCTCGATGCAAGTGGACGCCAAAACGAATATAACGGGTTGTTCGGCCAGGAGCCGGGGGCGCTAGGGCCGGGCGGGCCGGACGCCGCAGGCGATCCCTACCGCTTTGCGGGGGCGAACTCGCCGGAGCCGCTGTTCCCCACGCTGCCGGATGCGCCGGCACAGGGGGCCGGCCTGGGCGCGGCGGATGATCCGTTCGCTGTGAAGCGCAATCCGGAGCCGTCGCTGTGGGCTGCGCCGCTGCCGCCGGTAGAGACACCGGCCACGCGGCCCGTGGAGAGGCGCGTTCCCCCGCCGGTCAGCCCGGTCGCGCGACCTGTCGCACCGGCCAAGCCCGTGAGCGTCACGCCGCCGAGCAATCCGAACGGGCAGGCGTTTGAGCAGCGCTTTACGGTGATCGCCAATTTGATGCAGCACGGCGCTTGGCCGCAAGCGCTGGAGCAGTTGCGGGTCTTGCGCGCCGAATATCCGCGGGTGGCGTCGCTGCACGGACTGATCGAGGAGGCGACGCTCAAGACCGAGTTGATGGAGACCTGGGCACACAAGATCAAGGGGCGGCGGCTGACGGTGGGGCAGGAGTGGCTCCTGCGCCGGTCGCTGCCGTTCCTGCTGGTGTTAGGGCTGTTCTTGAGCAGCGCGGTCTTCTATCAGAACTTTGTGGCCCCGTCGCGCGAGGTCGTGGCTATGGCGCAGGCCATCCAGACGCAGATTGAGCAGGCGCGCGAGTCCACCCAGTTGGGCGACTACAGCCAGGCGCTGGCACTGTATGAAACCGTCTTGGTGCGCGACCCGGGCAACGCCGTGGCGTTTGCCGGCCGCGCGGAGGCGCGCCGTCTCCTGGCGCTGGCGGTGAATTACGACATTGCGCTGCAGGTGGCGGACGCCGGCAATATGGCGCGGGCCGTGCGCCTGATGCAAAGTGTGCAGCAGACTTCGCCCACCTTTCGCGATGTGGGCGCGCAGATGGGTCGTCTGACGGGCATGGCGCAGGCGGAGGAAGTCTTCCAGGCGGCGGAGAAGTCGTTTGCCCAACACCGCTGGATTGAGGCGGTGCAGGGCTATGAGCAGGTGAAGCTCTTGATCGCCGACTATCGGGCCGCGGACATCGCCTATCGTTTGCAGGCCGCGTATCTGTATGCCGGGCAGGCGATCTTGGACCGCTGGCCCGCGGAGGGCTTGGGGCCGGAGACGGCGCGCGACTATCTGCGTTTGGCGCAGGCGGCTGCCCCCAAAGATGACCCGGACGCGCAGATGGTGGCGGCCGAGTTGAGCGACCTGGAAGTCTACTTTGACGGCGCGGACGCGGCCCAGCGCGAGGATTGGGCGGCTGCGCTCGATGTGTGGTTGGCGCTGTATGCCGAGCAGCCCGGCTATCTGGGCGGCTATCTGGCCGAGGAGATCTACCGGGCCTACCTCACGGCCGCGGCGCAAGCGGCGGCGCAGGGCGACCTGACGATGGCGCAGCAATATTATGAACGGGCGCTGGCCATGGCCGTGGCCGATACCAGCGAGGCGCAGACGCGCTTGCAGGGCCTCACGGCGCCGACGCCCGCCCCCACGCCCACCC
>CAYJQA010000095.1:0-12158 GCA_964372065.1 uncultured Litorilinea sp. | reverse complement strand
GTCTGGGTGATCAAGATCAGCTTGCGGCGGGGAAAACGGTCAATCAGCAGACCGCCCACCAGCGAGATGGGCAACACCGGCAGCAGCGCCAGCAATCCCACCATGCCCAGCCAGAAGGTGGACTGGGTGATTTCGTAGACCAGATAGCCTTCCGCCACGGTCTGGATCGACGTCCCGACCACGGACACCAGTTGGCCCAGCCAAAAGAGGCGGAAGTTACGCGAGCGCAGCGCCGGCGCCCAGCGCGCCCACGCCGCCGTCAACGTCCTGGCATCGCTGGTCATGGTCATGCGCGACTAGCGCCGCTTTCCACGTTTGACCGTGTAGAGCAGCACAGTCGTCACCACCCCGCTGAGGATAATGCCCATCACCGTCAGCGAGCTAAACAGCAGCAACGTTCCCGCCGGCGTGCCCTGCGGCTCCGGCAGCATCGTCGCGCCCGACGCCGGCAGCGGGGTGGCCGCGCCCGCCCGCCGCGTGGACGGCGTCGGCGTCTCCACCAGGGCCGCTTGTGTTTCACTCTTGCTCGGCGCAGGCGGCTGCGGCGTCGGCAGTTCCACCACCGGCGCACGCAACTCGGCCAACAGTTGGTCGGCGACGGCCGCGGTATCGTCGTTGGTCAGGATCGACACGCCGTCCACCACGCCATCTAGCGACAGCAGCAGGTCGGCCAATGCCTGGGTGTCGCCCTCAGTCCGCAGTTGCACGCTAATTTCCAGATTCGGATTTGCCGCGCGCAGTTGCGCGACCAGCGGCACCACAAACTCGCGCACAGTCTCCGGTTCGGTCTGGACGCGCTGCACCTGCAGCACAAAGATGTCCACATACGGCGCGATCTGCGGGCCATATTCCAGCGCGAAATTGTGGTCCGGGCCAAACGCCAACTGCAACCCGTATTGGTCTGCCAGCGCCCGCGCCCGGCGCACGCTGCCCAGCGGGTCCTGCTGCTCGTCCATCCGGTTGGCCGGGCCATGCTCCAGGTTATAGCCGATGATGTCCATCTTATCGAGCAGGCGCGGCGTCAGCATCTCGGCGTCCGCCACGTTCTTGAAGATGACCAGCCGCCGCGCCGACTTCACCTGGTCCAGCATATCCACCAGGCTCACATGATCGGCGCGGGCAATGTCGCGCACGGTTGCCACGCGGTTAAAGGCATCCATCACCTTGGGGGCCACGCTCATGTCGATCCACAGCCCGGCCAGCCGCGGATCGATGGGATCCGCCAGCGCCTCAGCCGAAGTGACCGGCGCGCACGCCGTCAGCAACAATGCCACTATCAGCAATATCGTCGTTTTCACCATGCGTGTGATACCTGCTTCTCCTAGCGGGACAGCCGGGCCAGCCGGACTCGTCCGGCGGCAAGACCGGGACTCAGCTTCGTCGCTTCAGCATAGACGGCCTGGGCGTTGGTCGTGTCGCCCATGTCGCGGTAGAGGTCGCCCAGCGCCAACATCACATCCAACGACCCCGGCTCCTTCTGCCGCGCCGTCTGCAAGTCGGCGAGCGCCGCGTCGTTCATGTCCAGCTTAACATAGACCGCCGCGCGCGCCAGCAACATCGCCGCCGTCGGCGAGGCTTGCTCGGCCTGCGCCAACCAGCGCAGACCCGTCTCGCGGTCGCCCTGGGCCACAAAGAAATCGCCATAGGCCACATACAGCGGGCCGTTGGTGGGGATCATCGCCACGCCTCGCGCATACACGGCGGCGGCTTCATCCTGGCGGCTCTGCTCCCGGTAGATCGCGGCCAGGTCCAGCGCCGCCTCGGCCGCCGTCGGTTCCAGCGTCAACGCCTCGCGCAGCGCGGCTGCGGCGTCGTCCGGGCGATTCGCCGCCGTATACGCTGCTGCCGCCGCCAGCCGGACGCCGGCATCCGTGGGCGCTAGTTCCATCGCCTGTTCATAACGAACGATGGCGTCATCTACCTTGTTCCGGCGCAGGAGGTGATCGCCCAGCGCCGTCAACACCGCCACATCGTTGGGCGCGTCGGCCAGGTGGGCAGTATACCACCGTTCGGCGCTATCGTCGGGAGCCACGCCTTGCACGGCTTGCGCTTCGTAGTACGCGCCCATCGCCGTCACCAGCGCCGGTTCCGCCCCAACCAGGCCCATCCCCTCCTCCAACAGTGCCTTGGCCTGCTGCGCCTTGCCTTCACGCAGATAGAGGTCGGCCAACGCGGCGTAGACGGCCGCCGGTCGCCGCGCTTGGGTTAGCCCGGTACGCAGCGTCAACTCGGCCTGCGAAAATTCTGCCTGCGTCTGCCACAAATTCGCCAGCCGGATATAGTACGCTTCCTCGCCGGGGTCCAACGCCACCGTTTGGCGATAGGCGGCCAGCGCCGCCTCCGGTCGCCCCTGCATCAAATACACCTCGCCCAGTTCGGCGGACAACCGCGCATCGCTCACGTTCAGCCGCGCCGCGCCGAGCAGCGTCGCCAGCGCATCGCCGGGGTTCGCCAGCAGCCGGTAGGCCCGCGCCTGACGCAAGACCATCTCGATCTCGGTCGGGTCCTGGGCCAGCGCCTCACTCGCATAGTGCAGGCTCAGGTCATAGTGACCATACCGCTGGAGCAAGTCGATCAGCATCAGACTGACGGCGCGCCCCTCCGGGCGCATACGTACCGCGCGCTTGAACCATTCCACCGCCAGGTCAGGGTTGCCGCGCTGCTGCTCCAAGACCGCCATCTGAATGTGCGCGTTCATGTTGCGCTGATTCGTTTCCAGCGCCGCGGCCAACATCGGCTCCGCCTCGATCACGCGGCCCTGGTCCAGCAGCAACGAGGCCAGTTCCACATAGGCTTCCGAGTTGCCCGGCGTCAGCGCCAGCGTGCGCCGATAGGCGCGCTCTGCATCCTCATACGCCCGCCGGCTCTGATACGCCTGCGCCAGCGCCAGCGTCGCCAACGGGTTGCCCGGATGCGCCTGCGCGGTCGCGCGGTACAACTCCAGCGCCTGCGCGGCCTCGCCCTGCTGCTCATAGAAGTCGGCCAACTGCACGCTCGCCTCGGCATAGCCGGGCGCGGCGGCGACCGCCTGCTCCAGTTGGGCCAGCGCCGCATCCGTCTGCCCCAGCGTCTCAAAGGCCCGCGCCAAGCCCAACTGCGCTTGCGGCCACCAGGCGTCCAGGCTGATGGCGTTGCGATACAACTCCGACGCCAACACCGGCAGTCCTTGCGCCATGTACAGGTCGCCCAGGCTCTTGTGATACTGCGCCAGCACCGCGGGATACCAGCCCTCACGCCGGCCTTGGTCCAAAGCGCGCTGATAGAGGTCCACCACGCGGTCCATGTCGTCGCTGTTCTGCGCCAGCCGCGTCAGTAGATTGAGCACACTCATGCCGTCGTCTACGGCGAACAGCCCGGCCCCCTCCCCGGCCAGTTCACCCAGCAGCCGATCTACCTCGTCACGCGGGGAATCCTTCCCATCCTGCTCGCCCGGCGCGGGGCTAAACTCGGCCCCTTGCGCATTCGACGGCACGGGCCGTGACAACCCCGCCTGCCCCTGCGCCGGCTGTGGATCGGACACCTGGGCATAGGCCACATCCAACGCCTGCTGCTGTAGCACGGACGCTTCCACGCCGTTGCCGTTGGCGGTCAACAACTCGGCCAGTTGCCCATAGGCATTGGCAAAGCTAGGGTCGTCGGTGATAGCGCGGCGATAGGCCGCCTCGGCCCCCGCCACGTCGTTGCGCCGCCGCAGCGCATCGCCGTAAGTGACCTGGGTCCAGGGCAGGTCCGGCGCGGCCGCCGCCGCGGCCCCATAATAGTTCATAGCCGGTTCAATCTGCCCCAGGTCCTCGCTCACGCTCGCCAGCCGGATATAGGCGTAGGCCCGGCTGCTGTCGGAACCGCGCGGGCTAAGGCTGTTGGAGAGCGAAGCCAACTCAAAGCGATCCAGCGCCGCCTGATAGGCGTCAATGGCCCGCGCCGTCTCCCCGTCCCGCTGTAACTGGTCGCCCAACGCCAGCCACAACACCGGCTCATCCGGGTTGGCGCGAATGGCCGTCTCCAGCAAGGCGGACATCTCCGCCGGCTGCCCACCCAACTGGCGGAACTGATTGGACAGCGCCAGATAGACGGGGACCTGCGTCGGGTCCAACCGGAACGCCTTCTGATAGGCCACGGTCGCCTGGTCCGTGCGGAGCATCGCGCTGTGAATGTCGCCTTGCAGCGCATAAGCGGCCGCGTTGTTGGGCTGATGCGCCAGCACACGGTCCAGCGCCAACTGCGCTTCCGCCGTGCGCCCCGCCGCCAACAGCGTGCGCGCCAGCGCCAGCCGCAGGGTCGACGCTTCTTGGCCCGTTAGCTCCAGCAGCCAGACCGCCCGCCGGTAGAAACTCTCGGCCGCGCCATATTCGCCCTGGGCCGCTTCCACCTCGGCGGAGAGCGCCAGCACTTCGCTCGACAATGGTCGCTGCCCACGCACCACCCGCAGCAGCGCCCGCGCCTTGTCATACTGCGCCTCTTCCAGATACGCGCTCGCCAGCATCAACTGATTGGCTTCGCTCGGCTGTTGGCGCGCCGCCTGCTCATACAGCGCCAGCGAATGGTCGGTCCGGCCGCGCTGCCGCCACAGATCCGCCAGTGCGATCAGTTCCGAGGCGTCGTCGGGCAGATTGCGGTTGGCGACCGCCTGCACAAACTGGTCCGCCGCGCACACATCGTCGCCCGCCGACAGACACGCATCGCCCGCCGCCACGTGATAGCGCGCCACAAAGGGCGCTTGGCGCTGCGCCAGGTCAAATTCGCTCACCGCGGCCGCCGTTTGCCCCAACTGCGTGTGGAGTTCCCCCATGCGGAAGTGTACCGCGGGCGAATCCACGTAAGTCAACGCCTGCTCATACAGCGCCAGCGCGTCGTTGAAGCGCCCGCGCGCATGGGCGATTTCGGCTTGGCCCACCAGCGCCAGCAGGTCGCCGGGGTCGGTCGCCAGCGCCGCCTCATACAGGGCCGCGGCGTCATCCCATTGCCGCGCCGCCAGCGCCGTATTGCCGCGCACGGTCGCCGGCGTCGTCGGGGGCGTATGCACCGCATACAGACTGTAGGACTGGTCATCCATGATCCACGTAAACCAGCCCTGCGCCAACCGCAGTTGAACCTCCAGATTCGAGCCGCTGGGCGCGACCACATAGCGCACATCGTAGCGCCGCAGGGTCGCCAGCACGTCCGCGGTCAGATAGCGCGCCCGGAAGAACGCCGCCTGGTCAACCAGCCGCTGGAGCGCGTCCTCCTGCTGGGTGGCCGGGAAAACCTCGCTCGTCGTCGGCACCCGATGCGCCACAATCGCCGCATTCGCCACATAGGCCGGAATCGACACGCTCAAATCCTGGTCGGCCATCACCATGGCCGGGCCGCTCAGCCGCGTCAAGTCGTCGAGTTTGGTCAGCAGGCGCTGCGGGGTGGGAAAATAGTACGGGTACGCGGCCCGCTCGTGCATGTCTTGCAGCGTGCGCGTGAAGCGCGGGGTCAACACCAGCGCCACCGCGACCACGGTCGCCAGCACGGCATACGACGCCGGCGACAGCGTACCGGGCTTGGTGGACCGTCGCGCAAACAGCGCCGCGACCGCTCCGCCCAGCCATCCGATCCCCGGCGCGAGCGCCAACGCCAATATCAGCGCATAAGGCAGCAGCCAGACAAACCGCCACAAGATCCACGGCATGACCAAACTGCCGATCAGCGGCGTCACGGACGGGTGGAACATGACAACCAGCACCGCCAACGTCGTGCTCAGCGCAAACTGCGCCGTCAAGTTGCGGCGAATGCCGGGCAGCAGCAGCGGCAGCAGCAGCAGCGCCAGCAGATAGGGCGGCTCCAAGACGATGTTGGGGTCGGAGATATAGCGGTCCAGCCCAAAGAGCAGCAGCCGCCGCCGGGTCATATTCACGGCAAAGCGCCAGACCAAGAACGGGTCGGTCGTCGCGTTGACTTCAGTCGGAGAAAGCTGGGTGAGGTCGGGCAGCGGCCCGTACACATCCAGCGTGGGCACATAGATAAAGGGCAGCGCGGGCACCAGCCGATAGCCCACCGGCCACCCCGCCAGGTTGCGCGGATAGGAGACGGCCAGCGGCGCTTCCCCACGCGAGAGCACCAACTGTACCAACGGCAGCCCCATCGCTGCCACGACCAGCGCCGCCAACAGCGCGCTCCGCACCAACGCCGCACGGTCCCGCAGGTGCATCAGCCAGTGGAACCCGCTATACGCACCCAGCCCCAGCGCCAACATGGCCGCGATCAGCGGGTGAATGGCCGACACGGCAAAGGTCGCTGCCAGCGCGGCCCGCCACGCGCCCCATGCGCCGGGCGTCCCGTGGCCGCGCAGCCAGCGGATCGCCAGCGCGAAAACCACCGGCAGCATGGTCACCGGGACCATGAACTTGTCGGCGGTGGTGCGCTCAAAGAAGAACAGGCTGACGTTGTCCCCGCGCAAGAACGGCGCGGCCAGGTAGATCATGATCTCGATGCTCGCCAGCAGCAGCGCAAAGCGCCGCCCGCCCGCCGCCCCCGGCACATCTTCGCCCGCCGCACGGCCCAGCATGTACGCGGCCAGAATCGCCCACACCGCGATCATGGGCCGCGACGCGCTCGCCGTCAGCGTAATGGGGTCAATCCCCGACCAGTACGACCACAGGTAGGCCAGCGGCAACGACTGGTTGAACGCCATCCGCACGCCGGGGCCGATGGTCGTGCCAAAAAGCGGTTCCGCCAGGTTCAGCGGCAGCCCGGCCAGCGCATCCGCGGTAAAGGAGCCCACGGCCAGCGCATCGCCGTCGATCTTGTAAAGCATCAACGCGGGCAGCATGACGATGACGCCCAGCGCCACCAGCGCACCAAGCGCCACTTCATCCAGGGACCACGGCTGCTCACGCGGGGGCAGCGAGGTATAGCGCACACGATAGATAGTGACCGCGCACCATCCCCCCACGACCAGACTCGTGGTGAGCGCCCACCCCAGGGCCAGACCATCCACCGTCCAATGCAGCAGAAACGCCGCCATGCCCGGCAGCGCCACAATCGCCATCCCCAGTGGAAACGCCAGCGCCAGCCGTTCGATGCGGTCCAGTTCCAGCCGGGCCGCCAGCATCTCGCCCAACAGATAGCCCGGCGCGATCACGATCGCCAGGAAGGTCAGCCAACTGGCCGCCTGGGTGGGCAGCAGCGTCGCGGCGCCCGCGGTGACCAGCGCCCACACCACCGCCAACGCCAACGGCAGGCTCAGGTCACGCCACGGCAGCGCGCCCAGCCACGGCCCAGCTTGTAAAGTTGATGCTGTGGAGTTGGTCTTGCGGTTCGTCAACAAGGTTCGCATCCTCTAGCGCAACCCGCGCCGGGTTTCATCTACGCAAATGGCACGTGTCTTCGCAGCAGCGGCCCCAGCCGTTGCGCCACGGCATACGGCAGCTTGGGCCAGACACGGCGCACCATCTGAAAGCGCGCATCGGACTGAGCCTGCCGCGCCACACTCACGGACTCCATGCGGGAGCCGCTTGGCCGCGGCGTCCACGTCTGCTGATAGATCGGTGTCATCTGCGTGGCCCACTGCCCCTTGTACTTGGAGGCCGATGACCCCGCCGGGCTGCGCCCCATGTCCAGGTAACGAAAGCCGTGCGCCGCTGCGTCCGCCAGAATTGTCCAGTAGGCCAGATAGACCGGGCGCAGTTCCAGGTATTCGTGCAGCGTCGCGCCCCAGGCCCCGTAGACCGTGTCGCCCATCTCCAACTGAAAATAGCCGCCGATGGGCTTGCCCGCGAGATAGACCATCGCCAAGTTGAAGCCGCCCGGAAAACTCTCCACCACGTTCTGCAGAAACTTGCGGCCAAAGACCGGCGTCCCGGCCTGATGCGTAAAGCGGCTCAACACGCAGTAGAAATCGTCCAGCCGCTCGCCGCTGCGGTCCATCACGGCGCTTAAGCCGTTGCGTTCGGCCATCCGCACTTGCCGCCGGATGTTGCGGTCAATCCGCTGCCAGACGGCATCCGCGCCGCCCTGTACGTCGGCCAGCCAACTCTCGTGGTCGCACGTCGTCTGCCACGGCCCGTCCCACACCTGGCGGGTGTCATGCAGGACCAGCCGCTTGGCGTGAGTCGTGCAGGCCAGTTCCTGCGCCCGGCCGATCAGCCCCGCCGCCACCGTGGCGTCGTCCGCACACAGCCCGCCGGGTAAGGTGGTCAGTGTCCGCCCCAGCAGCGGGCTATCCACCGCAAAGAGGGGCAACGCCCCCACGATCCGCGCCGAGCCGGATTCGCCAGGCTCGCCCGCCCACGCCGCCAGGAAGTGCGTGCGATAACCGTAGGTCAGCGCCAGGACCGACTGCCACCCGGCCAAATGCTGCGGTAACCCGCCCGCCGCCGCCCGTACATAAGCATCCCAGAGCGGCCATTCGGCCGCGGCCAGTTCGCGTATCTCCATTGCTTACGGGGCGACAACTGCCGGCGTCGCCGCTTCCTTCCTCTCCAGCGCCGCAACTAACTCCACCAGGGGGCCAAAGCGAAACTCTTGCAGCAGCCGGTGAAGCTTGGCCGTCAGACCGCCGCGGCCGTGATAATGGGTCACCCGTTCGCGCAGGGTCACGCGACCATACCGCTGCCCTGTGTCCACTTCCCACGGATGCACGTACAGGATCGCCGGTTCGCCCGCGGCTTGGAGTCGTGCCACCGCCCAGCGCACCGCGGCATAGGGCAACGCCCGCACATAAAAGCCGCCCGCCATCGGCCATCGCCGCCCGCCCCACTCCACCGTCGCCGCGGGCAGTTCCCACAGCCGGTCGCCCGCCGTCCGATAGGGCAGCCGCGGCGCACCCGCAAAGCCGTACAGCAGATTGCGGAGGGGGAAGACGCTGGCGTCGTAGGTCAGCCCGTGGTCGGCCAGCACATCAAACGCCCACGGCGTCGTCGCGTTCACCGAGAAATAGGGCGCTCGGTGACCCTGGGGCGGCACACCCGTGATGCGGCGCAGCGCGGCCACACTCGCCGCCACTTCCGCATCAAACTCCTGGGGCGTCATCCGGCTCACAAAGCGATGCCAGTAGCCGTGAATCGCCAGTTCATGCCCGGCCGCGGCGATGCGCTCGATCAGCGCCGGGTGATGGTCCGCCACGTGCCCCAGCACAAAGAAGGTCGCCCGCACGTCATGCTCGGCCAGGATCGCCAGCACGCGATCCGTCGCACCCTCGACGCGACTCTCGAACTCGGGCCAGCGGGACGGCTGCCGGTTGGTGCTGGTCAAGCCCTGGAACCACTCCTCCAGGTCAACCGTGAAGGCGTGCGGGAGCGGCGCGTGCATTGCCTAGCCCACATAGCCCAAGCTGCGCAGCCGGTCCGCCAACACCTTCCTGTCCTCGGCGCTCAACGTCTCGCCGCCCGACGTGCCGGTGGGCGGCTGTGTCGCCCGCGGCGCGGCCGCACGTTGGCGCACCTCCGCGGCGTCGTCGATCAGCGCCTCGCTCAGCACGCGGCCGTCCATGTGCGCCGGGACTGCCTCACCCATCAGGTGCAGGATCGTGGGGGCCAGGTCGATCAGGCTTGCGTTCTCCACTACCGTACCGGGCCGCACCCCCGCGCCATACGCCATAAAGATGCCGTTCATGCGGTGCGTGCCGGAGATGCCCCGGCGCATGGGTTCGATGATCTTGTGGCTGCCAAATTCATACTCGCCAAAGCCGAAGTACTCCAACCGCGTCGGCAGGAAGACGATATCCGGCGCTTTCTCCAGATAGTCGCCGTGATACAACTCCTCGCGGCGATAGATGGTCTCCACCACCGGCTCGCCCGTCGCCGGGTCGGTCAGCGTTCGCAGCCGGGCGATGATCGCCTCGCGCAACAACTCATACTCGGCGCCCGGCTCGACGCACCCCTGCGGCTCGCGCCCCTTGACATTCAGATAGATTTGCCCCACATTGCCCAGCGAATACGCCTGTGTGCGCGACCAGTCAATGTCGTCAAACGAGAGGAACAGCGTCTTGAGCAGCCCTTGGCCTTGCCCGCGCACCACCTCGCGCTTCAGGCTCCCTAGCCCCAGGCGCATGAGCTTGTCATAGACGTTCATGGGCGAGAAGCCGCCGCGGAAAAGCGTATGTTTCAGCCCCGCGGCCGGCCCCGGTTTCACCGCCATATAGCTCTGTTGCAGCAGCCAGTTGTTCACGTGGATGAACTTGTGGAACGGGCCGAAGCCGTGGTCCGACATGACCACCAGCGTCGTATCGCCGGCCAACTCGTCCACATAGCGGGCCAGCTTGCCGTCCAGATAGGCGTAGTAGTCGCGGATCGCGTTGCCGTACTTGGCCGCCTTGCTCGCGTCGTATAGGGGGTGCGTGGCGTCCATGTATTTCCACATGGCATGGGAGATCGTGTCGGTCCCGTTAAAGACCACCATCGCAAAGTCCCACGCCTCGCGCCCGCGCAGATAGTCCAGCGTCTGCACCCGCAGATCGGTCGTGCGGTAGAGCCGTTCCAGAAACGCATCCACCCCCGCATCCGAATAGGCCTGGCCGGGGTCGGGATAGAGGATATAGTCGCCGACCGCGTCCGTGATCTCTTGCAGCAGCCCCGCCGGATAGGTTACGCTCACCTTCGTGCTGGGCGCGGGCAGCCCCGACACCAACACACCGTTGACCGGCGTCGGCGGATAGGTCATGGGCACGTTCAGACTGCACACTCGGCGACCCGCCTGGCTCAACAGCGCGTAGAGGGTCGGCGCTTCGCAGTCCAGCGCCGTCATGGGCGAGAAGGTATACTCGCCCTCATCCCGCGCAATCCAGTCGTAGAGCCGGTGCTTCCCGGGGTTGACGCCCGTGGCAAAGGTCGTCCAGGCCGGGCCGGTCATGGGCGGCGTCGTGCTGCGCAGGCTGCCATGCGTGCCCGCGTCCATCACCCGCTTGAGCGTGGGCAAATAGCCCGCCGCGGCCCACGGCTTGATTAGGTCAAAGGTCGCGCCGTCCAGCCCCAGGACCAGCACCTTGTTGGGGCGCGCCGCGGCGCGCGCGGGCGTGCTGAGCGTTGCCGCGCCCACGGACGGCGCAGTTGCCACCGCCAGGCCGGGCGCAGCGTTGGCCGTGGGCGAGTCGGGGGGCGTCGCGCGCAACGGCGTGGCCTCCTTGCGCTCCATCTGGTGCAGCCGCCATTCCAGCATCCCTATGGTCTGGGCGAGGTCGCGGATACGGTTGGCTTGGAACGAAATCGTCACCGTCTGCGACAACAGCACCACCACGCAGAACAGGACGCCAAACGCCAGCACCAGCGTGGGCGCATAGCTCACGGCAAAGACGCGCGCCAGCCACCCCACCAGCGGGTCCACCACCGCCAATAGGAAAATCGCCAGACTGGCGCCAAACCAGACCAGCGCATACTCTTCGCGCAGTTTGTGCTTTCGGATCAGGTGAATCGTGACGACCAGCAGACCGACGCTAAACAGCGTCCCCATGATCTGCTGCTCAACCGGAATCGGCATACCCTAGCTCCTGTGGCGGCGGGGCTACAGCTTGAGGGCCGGCGGCTGTGCCATCTTGGGCGCGGCAGCGCCGTGCCCCGCAAAGCCGCTCCCAGGCGCAATATCCTTCAGCGCCGAGGTAAACATGGCCACCGACACCTTGAACGCGTAATAGATCGACTTCCACGTATTGATCGAACTGACGCCCGCCATCCGGGCGCGCATGTTGACCGGCAGCTCCAACTGGCGCAGCCCGGCCTTATACACGATCACGCGGCCTTCGACATCGGGGTAGTCTTGCGGCAAATAGGTCGCCAGCACGTCCACCGCGGCCCGGTTCATCCCGCAGAACCCGGACGTGGTATCCGTAGCGCGCTCGCCGATGATCAGCGACACGGCCCTGGCAAAGAAAAGAATGCCCACCCGCCGCGACCAGGGAATGTGCCAGTCGACGTCCGCGTCCAGAAAGCGCGAACCGATCACCATGTCGGCCCGATGGCTGCGCAGCGCATCCAGGAACAGCTGAATCTCCGCGGCGTTGTGCTGGCCGTCACCGTCCAGCCGGATCACGTAGTCGTAACCCTGGCTGCGCGCAAACTTCAGCCCGGTCTGCACCGCGCCGCCGATCCCCAAATTGAACGGATGCTGTACGACAAACGCACCGGCGCTTTCAGCCTCCGGCGCAGTGTTGTCGACGGAACCATCGTTGATCACCAACACATCGGCCCCCGGCACTGCCT
>CAYJQA010000094.1:0-12163 GCA_964372065.1 uncultured Litorilinea sp. | reverse complement strand
CAAATTGGAGAAATCTGCCCATCTTGCCTCTTGACATCCATAAGAGAATCTACAAATCTGCGCCCCTTTTTTGAAATGCGCCCGCCCATTGCGTCTTCTTGACACTTGTCATTGGGTGAGCGTCCGACTATAATGGCTAGAAGGCCGCAGGCCGGTTCTCCTGACATTGATCCACTCTGCTGTTCGCAGTGGAGTGGTCAGTTTTCCGTTGTTTGCGTTGCGCAGGCCAGTATCGCAGCGCCCTGCCTTCCAGCGTGTTTTCTGCGCCATCGTTGCGAGGCTGGCGCCGCGCTTCATCGCGTCTGAGTGCAGGTTCTACAGACGCCTCCTATTTACCCATCAATTTCCAAGTCTGAGGTGTCAATCAGAAGGGAGAGAGACAATGTCAGCTAACAGAGGACGGGTAAGCCGGCGTGAGTTCTTGTACATGAGCGGGTTGGCCGTGGGCGCAACCGCGCTGGCCGCGTGCACACCGGCGGCGCCCGGCGCGGGCGCACCCGCCGCAGGACCGGCCGCAGCCGCTCCCGCCGCAGGGGAGCCTACCGAGATCGTTGTGGCCCAATATGCCGATGCGGTGAACCTGGATCCGCAGGATACCAACGACAACGCCTCCTATGGCCCCGAGAAGCTCATGTATGAGGGCCTTGTCGGCTACAACGCCTCGATGGAAATGGAAGCGCAGTTGGCCGAGAGTTGGGAAGCCTCCGAAGACGCCACCCGATTCACCTTCTTCCTGCGCCAGGGCGTGACCTTCCACGACGGCACACCCTTCAACGCCGAGGCCGTCAAGTATAACTTCGAGCGTGTCATCAACCCGGACAACGCGCTCAAGCGGTACGGCCTTTACAGCATCATCTCCGCCGTCGAGGTCGTCGACGAGTTTACCGTTAAGTTCACGACCACCAAGCCCTTCGGCGCCATGCTCGCCACGTTCGCCCATCCCGCCGGCGGCATCATCAGCCCCACGGCCGCCGCGCAGTATGAGGACGTCCACGAGTTCGGCAAGAATCCCGTGGGCACCGGCCCCTTCAAGTTCGTGGAGTGGGTCCCCGGCGACCACATTACCGTCGAGAAGTTCGACGGCTATTGGGACGCCGAGAAGGCCGCCCAGGTCGACCGCATCACCATCAAGCCGGTGCCGGAGGCGGGCACTCGCATCGCGATGCTCCAGGCTGGCGACGCTCACTTCATCAACCAGGTGCCGCCGTCTCAGGTCGAACTGGTCGCCGGCGGTACCGATGTGGCGCTCGCCCAAAACGAGAGCATCTACACCTACTGGGTGGCGATGAACACGCAGATCGAGCCGTTCAACAACAAACAGGTGCGCCAAGCCCTGAACTACGCCGTGGACAAGCAGGCCATCATCGACGTGGTGCTGCGCGGCTATGGCAAACCGGCCGATTCGCCGTTGGCTCCCAGAGCCTGGGGGTATACCCCGGTGATGACCTACGAGTACGACGTCGAAAAGGCCAAGCAGATGTTGACCGAGGCCGGGTATCCGGACGGCTTCAGCTCCACCATGTGGATTTCGGACAGCAGCGAGGCGAAGGAGGCCGCGGTCGCCATCCAGGGCCAGTTGGCCGAGGTCGGCGTGCAGGTCGAAGTGATGCCGATGGAAGCCGCCACCCTCAGCGCCGAGCGTTTCAAGCCGCAGGCAGAAAACCAGAGCCAGATGAACTATGCCGGCTGGTCGCCCTCCACCGGTGACGCCGACTGGGGCTTGCGCCCGCTCCTGGCTACCGAATCGATCCCGCCTACCTCGTTCAACCTGGCCTTCTTCTCCAATCCGGACGTAGACGCGGCCATTGCCCAGGGGCTGGCTTCCGCCGACCCGGAGGTGCGCCAGGCCGCCTATACCACGGCGCAAGAGATCATTATGGACGAAGCGCCGTGGATCTTCTTGTGGGTCCCCACCACGCTTGGCGGCATCCGCAAGGAAATCGACGGTATGGTCATTCAGCCGGACGGCATCGCCTACATGCGTACCGTGCACTTCGTCGAGTAACCGCACCGGAACTACCGGCCGCAATAGTATGCCTTGCAGGGACAGGTTTTGGGCCTGTCCCTGCAAGGGGCAGGTGAAAGCGGCCCGTCTCCGTCAGCCATCCGCCGGAACAGGGGTCGCCCCGTACCCGACTGCGACGCCAACATGCAGGTGCATTGCCCATGTTCCAGTACATTCTTAGACGCTTGATCGGGCTGATTCCGACCCTCGTCGGCGTCTCGATTCTGATCTTTCTGTTGCTCCATCTTGTCCCCGGTGATGCGGCTCGCCTCGTCGCCGGACCCGACGCCACGTTGGAAGACATTGCCCTGATTCGGGCTGAACTGGGGCTGGATCGGCCGCTGTGGGTGCAGTATGTAAGCTGGATCAACGACCTCTTTCACGGTGACCTGGGCCAGTCCACCCGCACCTACAACCCCGTCTCCTATGAGGTCGGCCTGCGCATCCCCGCCACCCTTCAGTTGACCGCCGTCAGCATCGTCATCGCCGTCATCATCGGCCTGTCCGCGGGGGTCATTGCCGCCGTCCGTCGCAACTCCTGGCTGGACTATAGCAGCATGGTGGTGGCGCTGCTGGGCATCTGCACCCCCTCCTTCTGGCTGGGCCTCATGCTCATGCTGGTCTTTGCCGTCTGGCTAGGTTGGTTTCCCACCAGCGGCCGCGGCTCCTGGGAACATCTGGTCCTGCCCGGTTTTACGTTGGGCGTGGGCGCGGCCGCCATCATTGCCCGCGTCACGCGTTCGAGCATGTTGGAGGTGCTGAACCAGGACTACATCCGGACGGCTACGGCCAAGGGGTTGTCCGAGCGCACCACGATTCTGAGCCACGCCATGAAGAACGCGCTGATTCCCGTGGTGACCATTATCGGGCTGCAGTTCGGTTACCTCCTCGCCGGCGCGGTGATCACCGAGTCCGTCTTTGCCTACCCCGGCATGGGCCGTCTCCTGGTAGAGTCGATTGGTTTCCGGGATTTTCCGGTAGTGCAAGCCATCCTGCTCATCTTTGCGCTCCAGTTTGCCGTCATCAACCTGGCCATCGACATCCTATACGCCTACCTGGACCCAAGGATTTCTTATGAAAGCCGCCGCTGACATAGCCCCCGCTCTGGCTGTGAGCCGAACCCGGCCCCGCAGTCTGTGGAGCGATGCCTGGGCGCGTCTCCTCAAGAACCGCGCCGCCGTGTTTGGCGGGGTGCTGGTCGTTCTGCTCGTCGCGGCGGCCCTCACCGCGCCTTTCATTGCGCCCTATGATCCCCTCAAGCAAGACCTGCGCGCCAGTTTGCTGTCGCCGTCCCCGGCTCACTTCTTCGGCACCGACGTACACGGCCGCGACATCTTCAGCCGCGTCCTCTATGGCGCGGCCATCTCCCTGCGCATCGGCGCGCTGGGCACGCTGATGGGCACGACCATCGGCGTGACCCTCGGGTTGGCGGGCGGCTTCTATGGCGGCTTCATCGACAACCTGATCATGCGCGTGATGGATGTCCTGCTCGCCTTTCCCGGCCTGCTCCTCGCCATTGCCATCGTCGCCGTTATCGGCCCCGGCCTGGAGAACGTGATCATCGCCGTCGGCGTCTTCTCCGTGCCCGAGTTTGCCCGCGTCGTGCGCGGCTCCATTCTCGCGACCAAGCATCAGGAATTTGTGGTCGCCGCCCAGGTCGTGGGTGCGCGGGATTCGCGTATCATGGTCCAGCATCTCCTGCCCAATGTCCTGGCGCCGATCCTGGTCCTGGCTACGCTGCGCATCGCCACCGCGATCCTGACCGCGGCCAGCCTGAGCTTCCTGGGACTGGGCGCGCAGCCGCCCACGCCGGAATGGGGGGCCATGCTCAGCGACGGGCGCGAGTACATGGTACTGGCGACCCATGTTGCCACTTTCCCCGGCCTCGCCATCCTGCTCACCGTGCTCGGCTTCAACCTCCTGGGCGATGGGCTGCGTGATGCCCTGGATCCCCGGATGCGCGCCTGAGCGCCTGAGCGGGGATGCCCGTTTCTGCCGGCGTCAGCCCCCACGCATCCCCGGCCGCGCACCTCTGGCGCGCGGCCATAAATGCGGCGTTGCCGCCGTCGTTTGCCCCTGATGAATTGACTACAACTGGAGACTAGGCCATGTGCGCGGCCTGGGCGCGGGTGACGGCCCAACGCAGCGGCTCGCCGGCCAGATAGCGGCGCAGTTCGTCCACCATGGCGCGGCCCATGCGCCGGCATTCGCCACCCAGCGACCCGGCCAGGTGCGGGGTCAGCACGACGTTGGGCAGCGTGTAGAGCGGGGAAGCGGCGGCGGGCGGCTCCGGGTAGGTGACATCCAGCACGGCGAACAGGTCGGGACGCTGCCGGAGTACGTCGATCATCTCCTGCTCGCGGACGATGGCCCCGCGCGCCGTGTTGATGAAGGTCGCGTCTTGGGGCATGGACGCCAGGTGTGCGCCGGTGATGAGGCCCACGGTCTCTGGCAGCCAGGGCGCATGGAGCGAAACGACCTGACTGCGCCGGAACAACTCCTCCAGCGACACCAGTTCCACCCCCCACGCCGCCGCGTCCGTGGCGCTCACAAACGGGTCATAAGCGATGACGCGCAGGTCGAACGCGGCCAACCGTTCGGCCACCAGGCGGCCAATCGTGCCCAGCGCGATGAGGCCCACGGTGACGCCATACGCGCCGGGGACGGTGTGGCGTCCCGCCGGATAGGCGTGCAGGTCGCGCACGGCGCGCATGTAGTACCAAACGCGCTTGAGCGAGAGCAGGATTTGCGCCAGGGTGAACTCGACCACGGGCACGGCGTTGGCGGCATAGGCGCTGGTGACGACGATGCCCCGGTCCCACAGCGCGTCGGTGCAGAAGTAGCGGATGGAGCCGGCGCCATAAAAGACGGCGGCCAGCCGCGGGGCGTGGACCAGGAGCGCAGCGTCCAACGGGACCATGCCCCAGCCGGAGAAGATCAGGTCTACATCGGCCAGGCGCGCCGGGTCGGCCTGCACCTCGGCGGCGGTGAGGGGCGGGCCGGCCATCGCCACCTCGGCGGCGATCGCGGCGCGCTCATCCGGGCCGTAGATCAGGTCATAGGCGTCGGTGTTGAGGACAAAGCGACCTGTGAGGCGAGATGGCATGGGTGATCCACCTTTGGGCTAGATCGAGTCGGTGCTGCCGGTGCGGGAGCGGCGCAGCCCTGTTTCCACCAACCGCGCCAAGAACGGGTTGGCCCCAATGGGCAGGGCCGGCAGACAGCGGGCCAGGAGATGGGCGTGCTGGGCGACGGTGTGGCTCCCGGCGATGTGGAGCCAAGCCGCCTGGGCCAGCAGCCCTTCGGTCAGCGCGGCCGTCAGGTTGTCGCGTTCGGGGTTGCGCTCCAACTCAGCGAGGATGCTGTGGGTCAAGTCGTGCAGCGGTAACCGGGCGCGCTCCGCGGCGGTGGGACCGGCCGCCCGCACAAAAACGCGGCTGTTGAAGGACCACCCCTGCATGGCCGGGTGCGTCAAGAGGTCCACGGCGGCCTGGTCCAACTTGGTGGGCGAAGGCAGCGGCGACGGCGGCTCCCGGTCGTCCACACAGCGCGCCAGGTCGGGGTCCACGACGGGCGGCGCAAAGGTCCACAAGCGGTCGCCATAGAGCCGGTATTCGCCGGGCAGCGGCTGGGGCGCGGGCTGCGCCCAGTGAACGGACTGGGCCGCGGCCAGGCGATGACGGCCAAAGTCAAAGGGCGCTTCCAGTAGCACGGCGTTGACCCCGGCGTCGGTCCGCACCGTCACCAACTGGCCGATGGGCTGCTGCGTGGGAACCTGCTCGCGGGGCAGGCTCTCGGTGCCAAAGACCTGGCGGATGCCCAGGCGGTGGTTGAGGACAAAGCCCAAGATGACGCCATCGGAGCGTTGGCGGACGCCGCGCACAAACCAAATGGTGTAGTTGCCCGCGACGTCGGCGGGGCTGAGCAAGGCGCGCCAGCCTTCGGCGGTCGGCAGGGTATAGCGCCGCCCGCCAAACTGGAGCTTGCGCAGGACGCGCCCAGCATGGGCGGCGGCGTCCGGGGGCAGCATCCACTGGAGGGCATAGAGCGCGGCCAGGGCGTCGCCGGTGTCGTCGTGGGCGGCCAGCCGTTCGAGTTGTTGGAGCGCCGCCGCGGCGACGGTGGGCCGGTCGTCTTGGGCAACGAGGCGCAGCAGCGCCACGCGTTCGTGAACGTCCAGGCGCTCCAGTAGGTCCAGCACCAGGAAGGCGATGGACTCGTTCGTCTGGCGCATCTGCGTGACATATTCGAGCAGGACGTGCCGGTTGAGCACGCCTTCGGCCACGGCTTCGCGCAGGCTTTGGAATGCGACCTCGTTGGTCTGGTTGAGGTCGGCCAGCAGCGCATGGGGCAGCGTCTCGCCCAAGAAGCGTTCGAGGACGAGTGCGGCGGTTGCGCGCGACTGCGGGCTGTTGCCGCGGTTGGCCGCCGCATTGCGCAGCGCGGGCGCGATCTCTTCGGGCGGCAGCAGGCTGGCGAGATGGCCGAGACCGCCGCGAATCTGGCTATTGGACGTTTCCAGGTTCTTGATCAACAAGGACGCCACCAGATCGCTGGGATAGGTGTGGACGATGGCGCGCACCCGCGCCAGAAGGTCCGGTTCGCTGGCGCTGTTGGCCAGGTCGTCAATGGCTTGGATCAGGTAACGGCGCTGCTGGAAGGAGTGGATGATGTTGTTGTCGTCCATGCGGGCATTATAGCACGCGGGCCGTTGCGGGGCGGGGAACCGCTTGACTTGGGCATCGGCGCGGCCTATGCTAGACTACAAGACTGTCTGCGAGAAGGACACGTTCATAGCGCACAGTGAGGCAAGGAGGCATTCTGGAAAGCAACACCCTCGCTCATCAGATCGTCGATCTGGTGGAGGAAAAACAAGCATCGGATATCGTGATGCTGGACATTCGTGAGTTGACCGCCATCGCCGACTATTTTGTCATCGCCACGGTGGACAACGAGCGCCAGGCCAAGGCCATCGAAGATGATGTGTTGGAGAAGCTGCGTGTGCAGCAAAACATTCGCCCCTTGGGGTTGGAAGGGGTCGAGAATAACAGCGGCGGCTGGGCCTTGCTCGACTTTGGCGATGTGATTGTGCACCTCTTTACCCAAGAGGCGCGCCAGCGCTACAAGCTCGAAGAACTGTGGAACAAGGCCGGCTTGGTGGTGCGGGTCCTCTAACTCAGCCCGCCGCCGCGCCACAGCCGCCTACATAGCCGCGCCAAACAAGACGGCGTCCCCGTTCGGGAGACGCCGCTTTGTCGTTTCCGGCGCGCAGGCGCGCGGCCTGCCCTAATCGATCGCTTCGACCGCCAGCGCAGTGCCGCCGCCTAAGCCGTGACACAGCGACGCCAGCCCGCGGTGGCCGCCCGCGGCGCGCAGCGCATGGAGCAGCGTGACCACGATGCGCGCGCCCGATGCGCCGATGGGATGGCCCAGCGCAATCGCGCCCCCGCGGATGTTGAGACAGTCGTCGGGAATCCCCAGCGCCCGGTGCAGCAGGATCGTGTTGAGCGCAAACGCCTCGTTGTTCTCAAAGAGGTCGAAGTCGCCCAACACCAACCCGGTCTTGTCCAATAGCTTGCCGATGGCCGGGATAGGCCCTTCCACAAAGCGCCAGGGCGTGACGCCCGCGGCGCTCCCGCCCACCACGCGGCCCAACGGCGTCAGCCCGTGGCGCTTGACCGCGGCGGCGCTCGCCAAGAGCAGCGCGGCCGCGCCGTCGGATAGCTGGCTGGAGTTGCCCGCGGTCAGCACACCGTCCTCGGCGAAGGCCGGGCGCAGCGCGGCCAACGCTTCCGGTGTGCTGTCGGGGCGGATGCCCTCATCCTGGGTGATGGTGACTTGCTTGCCCCGCCGTTCCAGCGTGACGGGCGCGATCTCGCCGGCAAAGTCGCCGGCGGCGGCCGCCGCAGCCGCGCGCTGCTGCGACCGGGCAGCCACGGCGTCCAACTCAAGCCGCGTGACGGCGTGCTCCTGCGCCAGCCGTTCGGTTTCCTCGCCCATGAGCGCGCGTGTGATGGGGTCGCGCAGCCCATCGTCCAAGAGCAGGTCGGACATACCGCCGTCGCTGCCGGTGAGCAGCTTCAGGCCCCAGCGCGCCTTGTGGCTCACCAGGAACCCAGCTTGCGACATGGACTCCACACCGCCCGCCAGGACCAGGTCGGCTTCGCCGGCGCGGATGGCCTGGTCGGCATTCATCACGGCCATCATGCCCGACGAGCAGAGCATGTCCACGGCATAGCCGTCAACGTGTTCGGGGATGCCCGCACGCAGCGCGGCATGGCGCGGCAGCAACTGGCCGTGGCCGTGCTTGAGGATGTTGCCGAAGATCACCAGGTCCAGGGCGTGACCGGGGACGGCGGCTTGGGCCAGCGCGGCGGCCATGACTTGGCTCGCCAGTTCGACGGGCGAGAGGTCCACGAACGCGCCGCCGAACCTGCCGATGGGCGTGCGGACGGCGGCGACGATATAGGTGGGCGGCATGAACGGCTCCGGGTGTATGAAACGCTGCCGTCATGGTGAGGCCGCCGAAGCATCCCGGTGGATCGGTGGAAGGGAATGCTTCGCTGCGCTCAGCATGACCGCAGCCTCAGTCGCGTCCTAGTCCAACAACTCGTAGGCGGAATGGGTGAGGAATTCGACGAACTTGTCGCTGAGCACCAGTTGGTCCAGCAGCTCGGCGGATTCCTCGTAGCGGCCGCTGTGGGAGCCGCCCAGCTTGTTCAACTCCTCCTGGCGGATGCGCTGGTAGAGCGCCACGTTGAACGTGCGCCCGTCGTCGAGCCTGGCCCCATGATGCACCCATTGCCAAAGCTGCGAGCGCGAGATCTCGGCGGTGGCGGCGTCTTCCATGAGGTTGTTGATAGCCGCCGCGCCGTTGCCGTTGAGCCAGGCGTTGAGGTACTGCAGCGCCACGCTCACGTTCAACCGCACGCCGCCCTCGGTGATCGCGCCGCCGGGGACGCGCACATCCAGGATTTGGTCGGCGGTGACGTTCACGTCTTCGCGCAGCTTCTCTTTCTGGTTGGGGCGGTCGCCCAACACGGCGTCAAAGACCTCGGTCGCCAGCGGGACCAAGTCGGGATGGGCGACCCACGTGCCGTCGCAGCCATCGCGCGACTCGCGCTCCTTGTCCTCGCGCACCTTAGCCAGCGCGTTTTCGGTGACCAGCGGGTCGCGGCGGTTGGGGATGAAGGCGGCCATCCCGCCGATGGCGTGCGCGCCCCGCTTGTGGCAGGTCCGCACCAACAACTCGGTATAGGCGCGCATAAAGGGCACGGTCATCGTGACCTGCCCGCGGTCGGGCAAGATCGTATCGGGCCGCGCGGCGAACTTCTTGATCGCGCTAAAGATGTAGTCCCAGCGGCCTGCGTTCAGCCCGGCGGAATGCTCGCGCAGCTCGTAGAGGATTTCTTCCATCTCCAGCGCGGCCAGGATGGTTTCGATCAGGACCGTGGCGCGGATGGAGCCGCGCGGGATGCCCAGCGCGTCTTGGGCGAAGTTGAAGACATCGTTCCACAGTCGCGCTTCCAGATGGCTTTCCAGCTTGGGCAGATAGAAGTAGGGGCCGCTGCCGCGCTCGATCAACTCTTTGGCGTTGCGGAACATATACAGGCCAAAGTCAAAGAGGCTGGCGGCGATGGCCTCGCCGTCGATCAGGACGTGCTTTTCCACCAGATGCCAGCCGCGCGGGCGAATCAGGAGCGTGGCGGTCCGGTCGTTGAGCCGGTAGACGCGGCCGTCCGGGTTGTGAAACTCGATGGTGCGGCGGATGGCGTCGCTGCAGTTGATCTGCCCCTCGATGACGTTGGCCCAGGTGGGCGAGAGCGCATCTTCGAAATCGGCCATGAAGACCCGCGCGCCGGAATTGAGCGCGTTGATCATCATCTTGCGTTCGGTGGGGCCGGTGATCTCCACGCGGCGGTCGTCCAGGTCGGCGGGCGCGGGCGCGACCTGCCAGGCGGCGGTGCGGACGGCGCTGGTGGCGGTGAGGAAGGCAGGCCGTGCGCCCTGATCGATGGCAGTCTGGCGCTCGCGGCGGGCGGCCAGCAACTCGCGGCGGCGCGCGTTGAAGCGGCGGTGCAGGTTCGCCACAAAGTCCACCGCGGCGGGTGTCAAGACGATGGAGACGGCGGGTGTGATGGCGCCGGTGATCACCACTCCGGCGGGTGCATGGTCGGTCATTGCGAACTCCTCTGAAGGCAACTGACGGCAAGGCCACGCAGCCGCGCGGGCCGGGCCGTCCTAGAAAACGTCCGGCGACTCTCGCCGAAGCGCATCGCCGGACGCCACTCACGTCTCACTCTTGTCGGTCGCGACCGGCGTCGCCGCGGTCTTAACCTTCCAGGGTGCTGGTATCGCCGACGGGCTGCCCCATCACCTTGGCCTTGAGCAGGCGGCGCATGATCTTGCCGCTGCGAGTCTTGGGCAGCGATTCCACAAATTCGATGGCGGCGGGCACGGCGATGGGGCCGACCTCGTGGCGGACGTGCGCCTTGAGGGCGTCTTCCAGGGCGGGCGTGCCGGTGACGCCGGAGTTAAGAATGCAGAAGGCGTGGATCACGTTGCCGCGCAGTTCGTCGGGCACGCCGATGACCGCGGCCTCGGCCACGGCCTGGTGGCTGACCAGCGCGCTTTCCACCTCGGCGGTCCCCAGGCGATAGCCGCTGACCTTGATCACGTCGTCCATGCGCCCGATGATCCAGAAATAGCCGTCTTCGTCTTTGCGGGCGCTGTCGCCGGTGAAGTACCAGCCCTGCTTCTCAAACTCAGTCCAGTAGGTCTGGCGATAGCGGTCGGGGTCGCCCCAGACGGTGCGCGCCATGCCGGGCCAGGGCTGCTTGAGCACCAGGTAGCCGTCTTCATTCGGTTCGCACGAATCGCCATTTTCGCGCACCACGTCGGCCTCGATCCCGGCGAAGGGGAGCGTGCCGCTGCCGGGCTTGAGGGGGACCACCGGCGTGGGCGTGATCATAAAGCCGCCTGTTTCGGTCTGCCACCAAGTGTCGATAATGGGGCAGCGTTCCTTGCCGATGACGGTGTAGAACCAGCGCCACGCTTCCGGGTTGATCGGCTCGCCCACGCTGCCCAGGATGCGCAGGCTGCTCAGGTCGTGGCGGGCGGGCCAGGCATCGCCAAAGCGCATCAGCCCGCGGATGGCCGTGGGCGCGGTGTAGAGGATGGTGATGCTGTACTTCTCGACCAGCTTCCACCAGCGGTCGGGGTAGGGATAGCCCGGCGCGCCCTCATACATGAAACTGGTGAGGCCCAAGATCAGCGGCGCATAGACGATGTAGCTGTGACCGGTGATCCAGCCGGGGTCGGCCGCGCACCACCAGCGGTCTTCTTCGCGCGTGTCGAACGCGTATTTGAGCGTGGCGGCGATATGGACCTGGTAGCCGCCGCATGTGTGCATTAAGCCTTTGGGTTTGCCCGTGGTGCCGCTGGTGTAGAGGATGAACAGGGGGTCTTCGGCATCCATCTTCTCGGTGTCGCAATAGGGGCCGGCGACGGGCAGGGCCGCCAGCTCATGCCACCAGAAGTCGCGGCCCGCGACCATGTTGACCTGCTGCCCCGTCCGCTTGAGCACGACGACGTGCTCCACGACCGGGCTGCGGGCGATGGCTTCGTCCACAATGTCCTTGAGGTTGACCGTCTTGCCGCGCAACCACGCGCCGTCGCAGGTGACGACGACGCGGCTCTTGGCGTCATCGACGCGGTCGGCCAACGCCTGCTCGCTAAAGCCGCCATAGACCACGCTGTGGATCGCGCCCAGCTTGACCGTCGCCAGCATGGCAATGGGCAGTTCGGGCACGCGCCCCATGTAGATAGTGACGGTGTCGCCCTTCTTGACGCCCATGCTCTTGAGGATGTTGGCGAAGCGGTTGACTTCGCGCCACAGCTTGAAATAGCTAAAGGTGCGCTGTTCGCCGTCCTCGCCTTCCCAGATCAGCGCCAGCTTGTTCTTGCGCCAGGTTTTGACGTGGCGGTCGAGCGCGTTATGCACGATGTTGGTCTTGCCGCCCAAAAACCACTTGAAGTATGGGCGGCTGCTGTCGTCCAACACTTGGGTATACGGCTCGTACCAATCGAGCAGCTCTTTGGCCTGTGCATCCCAGAACGCCAACGGGTCCTGCCGCGCCTCGGTACGGAGGTCCAGGT
>CAYJQA010000093.1:0-12172 GCA_964372065.1 uncultured Litorilinea sp. | reverse complement strand
GGCCGGGGCCGATCGCGCGCAATCTGGCCGCATATGGCGTCTTTGCGGCGACGGAGAAGGTGTTGATGGAAGCCGTCCGGGCGGGCGGCGACCGTCAGAAACTGCACGAGGTCATCCGCGAGCACAGTATGGCCGCGTGGGCCGCCATCCAGGCGGGCGAAGCCAACCCCTTGGCGCAACGCCTGGCCGCGGATGCGCGGCTGACGGCGTTTGTCGCGCAGGACGCACTCGCCGGACTGCTGGACGCCACGACGCACGTGGGCGACGCCGAGGAACGTACGCGGCGGCTGGCCGCGGCGATCCGGCAGGACCTCCCATGAGCGCCGGCGAGCGGATGATCTTGACCTGTGACCCGGAGTTTCTGGAGTTTGCCCAGGAAGAGCTGGCGGCTGCCGATTCGGCGGCACGGGTGGCGCAGGAACTTGCGCCGGGCGTGCTGCTGGTGAACTTGGGTGCGCCGTTTGGGCAGATTGGGGCGGCGTGGCTGGCTGCGCCGCCGGTCTTTGTGCGCCACATCTGCCCGGTGGACGAGTTCATTGCCGGCGACGGCAGCGCGGGCGACCTGGATAAGCTGATCTGGGTGGCGGGCGATCTCGTGGCCCAACTGGACGCGGATGCGCCCTACTCGGTGCAGACGCGCGTGCTGGGCGAGGTGGGCTACAAGCCTTTTGACGCCAACCAGCGCCTTTCCGAGGCGATTGGGAGCATGGGCGGGCCGCCGCTGGACGTGCGCAACCCGACGCAAGTGGTGTCGGTGGTCGCGACCGAAGCGGGCGTCTATCTGGGTATTTCGCCGGTCGCCCTCAACCTGTCCGGCTGGGCGGGTGGGATGCGCCGCTTTGCGCGTGAGCCGGAGCAAGTGAGCCGGGCCGAATTCAAGTTGCTGGAAGCGATCGAGGTATTTGGGCTGCGCCTACCGCCGCATGGGGTGGCGCTGGACCTGGGCGCGTCGCCGGGCGGCTGGACGCGCGTGCTGCGCCAGCGCGACCAGTATGTGACCGCCGTGGACCCCGGCGACCTGGATCCGCGCCTGGCGCAGGATAAGGGCATCCGCCACCGGCGCATGACAGCCGAGATCTATCTGGCCGACGATCCGGACCGCTTCGACATCATCGTCAACGACATGCGCATGGACGGGCGGGACTCGGCGCGGCTGATGGTAAGCTATGCGCGGCTGCTGTATCCTCACGGCTGGGCGCTGATGACGCTCAAGCTGCCGGAGCAGAACCGCCGCCCGGTGCTGGATCACGCGTTCAACATCCTGGCCGAAGTGTATACGGTGGCGGGCGCGCGCCATTTGTTTCACAATCGGAGCGAGATCACGGTCTACTTGCAGCCCCGGCGACTGGCCGCTTAGGGCAGGTTTTCGCAGGCGCGACCGTTGAGGTTCGGGTCCAAGTTGTGAACGTCGAAGCTGCGCTCACGGTAGCAGTACTCAAAGCACATCTGAGCGGCTGTCTGATTGGAGAACACATTGCCGAGGCAGTCGTAGCGGTCGGCGCTGCACTCGCAGATCGGCGCGCGCAAGCTGGTGGGTGTCGGGGTCGGCGTGGGCGGGGCCGGCGTCGGTTCGACGGGGCCGGGCGTGAACGTGATGGTCGGCGTGGGTGTGGGGGTAAAGGTGGCCGTGGGAATGACCAAAGGCAGCATGGCCGGCGCATTGGCGACGACCGCGGCCGGAACCCAGGCGCCATTGGCGAGCATGTACCAACTGCCTTCGGTGTACCAGGCGACAATGTCGAGCGCCTCACCGGCGGCCACGCCGCCGACGATGGGATAGTTCACGTCAGGCCCAGCATAAAGCGGCGTGGCTGTGTTCGCGACGGGCAGACCCGGGGCGACTGCGGTCGGCGTCGGCGTGATGGTGGGCGATGCAACGACCGTGGTGGTGATCGGCGCGGTAGTCGTCGCCGAGACAACTATGCTCGCGGCCGGCACGGGTGAGGTCGCGGCCACTGGTCGGGTTGCGCCGGGCGCGGCAGTGGGCGTGCGCGTGGCGCGGCTGGTCGCAACGGCTGATGGTGTGGGCGACAGGGTCACGGGCGCGCCGCCCGGTGCAGCAGCCGGAACCCTGGGTGGGGCGACGACGGGCGTGACCGCGGAGACGAGCGATGTGGTGGCGATGGCCGCGGGCCGTGGCGTCGCGGTGGCGACGGGCAGCGGCGTGGCCGTCGCCGGGGCGGGCGCGATGATCACCGCCGCGGCGCCCGTGGTCGGGGTGGGCGGCAGCGTCAAGAGGGGCAACGGTGCGGCCAGTGTCGCGGTCGCGGGGGCGGTCGGCGATGCAGGTAGGGCTGCCGGTACAGTAGACCAGCGCGCGGCGAGGCGCGGATAGGTCACGATCGCAGCCCCCGCCACCAACCCGACGATTACGAGCGTCGCCCAGCGCAGTGTCCGACCCATGAAATAGCTAGCCGCCCTGATGATGGATGGTGAAATTGCCCGCCAACAACGGCAGCGATGCGTCACGCACTGGTGGGCTGCCCGGCCGGTGGGTTGACACGGACCAGCAAAACGGGACAGGGCGCGTTTTGGAGCACCTTCGCGGCCACACTGCCATAGAGGAGGCGCTGGACGCCCGTCCGGCCATGCGTGGACATGACGACGAGATCCACTTGGCGTTCGGCGGCGAAACTCAGAATGGTGTCCGCCGGATCACCCAGTTCGACGGCAGAAACGGCCGCCACACCTGTGGCTGCCAGCGCAGCCACGACCTGCTGCTGTTCTTTCTCAACCTCAGCGACCCACCGTGTGTGGAGGCCTTCGGTATAGGCTTGCACTTCGGGCAAGAGGCTTTCGGGCACGTGATGCAGGCTGCGCTCATGCAGACCGGGGATGACGCGCAGCACAGTCAACTCGGCTTGGAAGGCGTGCGCCAATGCCGCGGCGTGCGGGATGGCCAGCGCGGCCAGCGGCGAGCCGTCCAGCGTCAACAAAATGCGATGATAGGTGGCGGTCATGCCGGCCTCCGGATGCGCGGATGACAGCGAGCGTCAGGCCCCGCTACCTGGCGCGCAGGTGTTGCCGCCATCATAGCACAAAGCCGCGGTGACCGCCTAGTGCGACGCGGGCGCGCCGTGACGGCCGGTGTGCGCCCACACGGAATCGGTAGCGCGGCGTTCTGCGCCGCGCCACTTGAAGGAATGTTACAACATGCGTATTGCACTCTTGGCGGACGTCCACGGCAACTTGCCGGCGCTGACGGCGGTGATCGACGAACTGGACAGGTTGCAGCCGGACGCGGTCATCCTCAACGGCGACCTGATCAATGCCGTGCCGTACAGCGCGGAGGTGATCGACGTCGTGCGCCGCGCCGGGTGGATGGTAGTGCGCGGCAACCACGAGTTCTATTACCTGGACTTCGGCACCGACCGCGTGCAGGACGGCTATGCGGACCCTACACGGTGGGGCCAGTTGCATTGGCTGGTGGAGCACATCACGCCGGAACAGGGAGCGTACCTTGCCATGCTGCCGGATGACTGCACGGTCTATCTGCCCGGCGCACAGCCCATGCGCGTAACGCACGGCGTGCCGGGACGCAACCGCGTCGGCTTCTACAGTGAGCAGCCGGCCGCGAGCATCGCCGCGGACCTGCACGCGGTGCAGGAACGCACGCTGCTATCGGCGCACACGCACGTGCAGGTTGAACGATATGTGTGCTGGGAGGCGGAGGGAGCCGACGACGTCTATGCGGACCCGCACGGCGGCGCCGCGCCCGAAAACGTGGCGAGGGACTGGCACGTGATCAATCCGGGCAGCGTCGGGCTGCCGCTGAACGGCGACCCCACGGCCCAGTTTGCCCTGTTGGAAGCCGTACCGGAGGCGCAGCAGCCGGGAGGCTGGCAGGCCACGCTGCGGCGGATTCCATACGACCGGCGACCGGCGTTGGAGGCGTTTCACACGTCCGGGATGTGGGAAGCGGGCGGCGTGATCTCCGAGTTGTTTTACTGGGAGTTGGTGACTGCCGAGCCGGAGATCGTGACGTTTCGCCGTTGGGCGCGTGCCAATCACCTGGACCCTGACGTCGACATCACGTCGGCGTTCCATGCGTACAAGGAGCGGACGTCGCGGCCCGCCTATGTGCAGGCGCGCGATCCGTTGCGTGGCGGCGAGGCGGGGCGCGGCCGGTGAGGCGGCGCCCTGGGTGGAACGCCGCTACCATGCGTTACAGCCGACAATGGCAGGCGATTTGACACCACTCAGACCGCGCCCTATAATGCCCTAGTTTGCCGACATGCGACGAACGCACGGGGTCGCGTGCGCCGTCGCAATGCTCACGCCGGTTTGCCCAAACCGGCTCACGCTGTAGGGATAGGGTCAATCATTATGCGTAATAATGCTGTGTCGGTGGTTCTGGTGGCGTTGCTGGCGGCCCTTGCGCTTTTTATTGTGCTACCCACCACCCATCCAGTGTGGTTTGACCGCATTTTGTCGTTCGGAGCAGCGGAACCGCGGGATTTCAAAGACTTCAAATTGGGGTTGGACCTGCAAGGCGGCACGCAAGTGTTGCTGGAGGCCGACCTGGCCGAAGGCCAGGCGCTTGACGAAGGCGCGATGGCGGCGGCCAAGACCATTGTGGAGAACCGTGTCAACGGTCTCGGCGTGACCGAGGCCGTGGTGCAGGCGCAGGGCGAGCAACGGTTGATTGTGGAACTGCCCGGTGTGGACAATCCTGACCAGGCGGTGCAGACGTTGCGGTCCACCGGCCAGTTGGAGTTTGTAGACCCCCAGGGTACGCAACTGTCGCAGGGGATGATCCTCAACACGACCAATCGGCCAACCGCTGCGGTTGATGCCCTGGCAAACGGACTGCAGGCCGGTACGGTGACGGCGAGCATGGTCCCCTATCCCGACCAGATATTTACCACGGTGATGACCGGCGATATTCTCAAAGGCGCGGTCGCGACGCTGGACCAGTTCAATCAGTGGCAGATCAACTTTGAACTGACGTCGGCGGGCAGCGACCAGTTCTACGAATACACGCGCGCACACATTGGGCAGCAGCTTGCGATTGTGCTGGACGGTGTGGTGTTGTCGGCGCCGGTGATCAACGCCGCCATCCAGGATACGGGCGTGATCACGGGGCTGTTCACTGAGGACGAAGCGCAGTCGCTGGCCGTGCAGATGCGCTACGGCGCGCTGCCGGTGCCGCTCAAGGTGTCGGACATTCGCACTATCGGCGCAAGCCTCGGTCAAGACTCCGTCAGTAACAGCCTGCGCGCAGGGATACTGGGGTTGATCGCCGTGTTGATCTTTATGCTGGCAATGTATCGCCTGCCCGGCCTGCTGGCCTGCATTGCGCTGGTGATCTACGTGCTGCTGAACCTGATGCTCTATAAGTTCGTGCCGGTCACGATGACGCTGCCGGGCATCGCCGGTTTCGTGCTGTCGACCGGGATGGCCGTGGACGCCAACATTCTGATCTTTGAGCGTATGAAGGAAGAACTGCGTTCGGGGCGCACGGTGCGCCTGGCGGTGGAAACCGGCTTTAGCCGGGCGTGGTTGGCGATTCGCGACGGCGTGCTCAGCACCGTCATCAGCGGCATCGTGCTGTACTGGTTTGGCAACACGTTTGGGGCGAGCGTGGTCAAGGGCTTTGCCTTGACCCTGAGCATCGGCGTGCTGCTTTCCATGTTCACGGCGGTTACCATTACGCGCACGCTCATGCGGGCGTTTCTCTCTACCGGCGGACGCCGTCTCTTGGAGTCGCGTACGGAGTTATGGTATTATTTGCGCAAGCGTTGGCTGGCAGTGGGCCGGACCGGATTCATCAGAGCACAAGTGTAAGGAAGTCCCAGCATGTTTGATATCGTCGGACGGCGCGGCATTTATTACGTGATTTCGTTGTGCTTGGTCGTGCCAGGTCTGTTGTTTATGATCTATTGGTTTGCGACCAACGGCACGATCCTTCCGCTGAGCATTGACTATACCGGCGGCACGCTGTGGGAGATGCGCTTCGAGCAGCCAATCGCCCCGGCGGAGGCGCGGCAAGTCTTTGTGGAGGCAGGCTATGCCGATACGCAGGCGTTTCACGTCGAGAACGAGCAGACGATCCAGGTTAAGTTCAAAAACATTGACATCTCGGAGAAGGAATCGCTGGCGGCGGCGATTACCGCAAAGTTCGGTGCGTTCGACGAGCGATCTTACCGCAGCATCGGGCCTGCTATGGGCAGCGAGGTGAGCAAGGCGGCGCTGGGAGCGGTGGTGGTGGCGTCGGTGGCTATCTTGCTGTATGTGGCATGGGCATACCGGCAGGTGCCGCACGCTTTCCGCTACGGGACGTGCGCCGTCATCTCACTGATTCACGACGCGTTGGCGACAGTCACATTTATGGCGGTGATGCACTTTATTGCCGGATGGGAAGTTGACGCGCTGTTTCTGACTGCGATTCTGACCATCATCGGATACAGCGTGAACGACACCATCGTCGTTTTTGACCGCATCCGCGAGAACGTGCGCCGGCACCGCGGCGAGAGCTACGCCACGGTGGCCAATCGCAGCCTGTGGGAGACCATGCAGCGGTCGCTTGGCACACAAATGACGGTCTTCATGGTGCTGTTTGCCATCATGCTCTTTGGCGGCGCAAGCCTGCGGCAGTTCATGGCGACCATGCTGGTCGGCATGATATCCGGCGCGTACAGCACGATCTTTGTGGCGGTGGCGCTGTTGGTGGGCTGGGAAGAACGCTCATGGCTGGGGAAGCGACCCGCCGACAAGGTGACGGGGAGCGTTGTGGCCGCCTAGCGCCATAACGTGCGGGATGATATCGAGGCGGCAGGGTCAAGGCTCTGCCGCCTTTTCAATTGGTCCGCCGCCCGGGCGCGCTTGTGCTAGAATGACGGTCAATGACCTCCATGCGTGGTTTGCTGCTGACTGATGGCGGCCCACAGTTGTGCAAGACGCTGCCCATCCCTGTGCCCGGTCGCGGGGAGGCGTTGATTCGCGTGCGGCTGGCGGGCATCTGCGCCACGGACCTGGCGCTGGTCGCGGGCTACAAGGGCGGCTATCGGGGCGTCTTGGGGCACGAGTTCGTGGGCGACGTGGTGGCCGCGCCGGATGCGGACGCGTGGATTGGCCGGCGCGTGGTGGGCGAGATCAACATCGGTTGTGGTGAATGTGCGCTGTGCCGGCGGGGTCTGGGGAAACATTGCCGCCAGCGGCAAAGCCTGGGCATCATCGGCCGCGACGGCGCGCTGGCGGATTACCTGACCCTGCCCGTGACGAACCTGTACGCCGTTCCCGACGATGTGAGCGACGACCAGGCCGTCTTTGTGGAACCGCTGGCGGCTGCGCTGGAGGTGTTGGAACAGGTTCACATTGGGCCGGATACGCGGGTCGTGGTGGTGGGTGACGGCCGGTTGGGGCTGCTCATCAGCCAGGTGCTGGCGTTGACCGGGTGTGACCTGACGACCGTGGGACGGCATCCGGCCAAGTTGCGGCTGCTTCAGGCATGGCAGGCGGGGCGCACCGTCCTGAGCGACGATCTGGCGCGCGCGGACTCGGGCGACGCCGATGTGGTGGTCGAGGCGACCGGGTCGCCCGCGGGCTTCGCGTCGGCGCGGCGGCTGGTGCGGCCCGGCGGGACGCTGGTGCTCAAGAGTACGTTCGCCGGTGGGCTGCCGGACTTTGACATAAGCGGGTTGGTCGTGGACGAGATTACGCTGGTGGGCAGCCGGTGCGGTCCCTTTGCGCCGGCGCTGCGCTGTCTGGCGGGCGGCCGCGTGCAGGTTGCGCCGCTGATCCAGGCGCGCTATGGCCTGGATGCGGCCGTGACGGCGCTCGCCGAGGCGGGCCGGCGCGGGATGCTGAAGGTAGTTGTTGCGCCGTAATGACGACGGCGCTTGCGATCAACGACGATCGAGAAGGGGTGTGGACATGGTTAAGAGCAAAGAGGCCGCGCCGCAGGCGATGACGGTGGAGACACCGGCGGCGCAAGGGGCAAAGGTCAAGCCGTCCACGGGGGACGGCGCGGCCAGACCCGCCATTGACGTGGTGAGCAGCACGCGGACCAGCGCCGAGGAAGTCGCACGCGAGCAGTTCATCATGGTCGCCAACTATATCGGGCTGGGCGACGACGTGCGCGATTATCTGTCGCTGCCGCAGCGCGAGCTGATCGTCAACTTCCCGGTGAAGATGGACAATGGGTCCATGCGGATATTCACCGGCTTTCGGGTGCATCACAACACGGCCAAAGGCCCTACTAAGGGCGGCATTCGTTACCATCCGGACGTGACGCTGGACGAGTGCCGGGCGCTGGCGATGTGGATGACGTGGAAGTGTGCGCTTATGAACTTGCCCTACGGCGGGGCCAAGGGCGGCGTCATCGTCGACCCGGACGACCTAAGCCGCGACGAACTGGAACGGATGACGCGCCGCTATGCGGCCGAGATCAGCCTCTTTATCGGTCCCGAACGCGATATTCCCGCCCCGGACGTGGGGACCAACGCACAGATCATGGCCTGGATCATGGACACCTATTCCATGCACCGGGGCTATTCGGTGCCGGCGGTCATCACGGGGAAGCCGGTTGCCATCGGCGGCACGGTGGGGCGCGAGTATGCCACCGGGCTGGGCGTCACCTATGTGACGCGCGCGATTTTGCGCCAGCGGTTAGGGCGTTCGCTGGAAGACGTGACCGTGGCGGTGCAGGGGTTTGGCAATGTCGGCAGTTGGACGGCGCGGTCCATGCACGAGCGCGGCGCGCGCGTGGTGGCCGTCAGCGACAAATACGGCGCGATTCACAACGCCAATGGGCTGGACCTGCGTTCGCTGCAACGGCACTTGGCCGCGACGGGGAGCGTCAAGGGCTTTGCCAACGCCGACGCCCTGACGAATGCGGAACTCTTGGCGCTGCCGGTGGACGTGCTTGTACCCGCGGCGATGGAAGGCCAGATCACGCGCGAGAACGCGGGCAATGTGCGGGCCAAGATTGTCGCCGAGGGGGCGAACGGTCCGACGACGCCCGAAGCCGACCGCATCCTGGAGGACAAGGGCATCTTGGTGATCCCGGACATCCTGTGCAACGCGGGCGGCGTGGTGGTCAGTTATTTTGAGTGGGTGCAGAGCCTGCAATCCTTCTTCTGGGACGAAAACGAAGTGCGCCGCCAGATGGAGCGCAAGCTGTTGGACAACCTGGACGTGGTCATGGGCGTATGCACGCAACGGCGCTGCACCATGCGGATGGCGGCCTATGTGACGGCCGTGGAACGCATTGTGGAAGCTATCCGGCTCCGTGGCTTCTACCCGTAGGGTCATGTGGACTTTGTCATCGAGCGCGGGCGCGGCGCAAGGCGCGCCCGCATTACAGCGAATGAATCGGAAACTGCACGGCTATGAGTGACGATGAGTAACGATCTGCGGCAGAAGCTGCTGCTCTCGCTGGCGTTTGCGCTCCTGGTGTACATCGCGTTGGCGCTGTACAGCGACTGGCAGCAGTTGGCATCGGCGCTGACCGAGTTCCCATGGCTGTGGCTGGTCGCGGTGATCGGTCTGACCCTAGTCAACTATGTGGGCCGGGCGCTGCGCTGGCACTGGTATATGCGGCTGTTGGGCGTGCCCATCAGTCTGGGCGACTCGACGCGTGTCTTTGGCGTCGGTATGTTAATGGTTATGACGCCGGGCAAGGCGGGCGAATTCCTCAAGAGCTACATGATCAAGAAGGTGACGGGCACGCCCATGAGCGTGACTGCGCCGGTGATCCTGGCGGAACGGCTGCTGGACGGGACCGCGATGCTGGGATTGGCCGCGGCCGGTCTGTTTGCGTTTCCCAACGCGGGGGCGCGCTGGGTGGCGGCGCTGGTGCTGGCGGTGTTTGTGGTGTTTGTCGTCGTGGTGCAGGTGCGGCCGCTGGCGCTGTGGTTCCTGCGTCTGGGTGAACGGCTGCCCATCGTCAGCCGGTTTGCCCACCTCTTGCACCGCGCGTATGAGAGCGCCTACCTGATCTTCAACATGCGCAACTTGACGACGTCGATCTTGGTCGGCGCGCTGTGTTGGGCGGCGGAAGGCGTGGCCTACTACGTGGTCCTGGTTGGCTTTGGGGCGACGCCGTCCCCGCAGGCGCTCCTGGTGGCCGTCTTTATCTTCAATATTAGCACGGTGATCGGCGCGGTGCTGGCGATGCCCGGTGGACTGGGCGGCGTAGAGGGTAGTCTTGTGGCACTGAGCGTGCAGTTGCTTGGCCTGCCGACGCCGCAAGCGACGGCTGCCGCGCTGCTGGTGCGTTTCTGCACGCTGTGGTTTGGTGTGGTGCTGGGCGTAGTGAGCTTCGCCCGCTGGCCGCATCTGTTGGCCGGGGCGGAGACGGCGCGGCCGCCCACCGCGGCGGCCGCGCGTGAGGAGTAGGCGCGCGGTGCGCTGGTGGCGCGCGCAGGGTGGAGGCAGTAGAACAAGTTCCCCAATGGCTGGCCGCCCTGATGGGCGCGGCATCGAATATCCATAAGCGATAGGAGAAGGTTCCTGATGCACAGCGAGCTACCTATCTGGTGCAATCCTCTTGTCGTGGGGCGGAACAAAGAGGCGGCGCGTGCGACGTTTGTGCCGTTTGCCGACGCGGCGAGCGCCCTGGCCGCCTATGCCGAACCGTGGCTGGACTGGACCAAGTCGCCATTTGTGCAGTGTCTGGACGGTGAATGGGCGTTTGCCTGGTCGCCTAACCCGGCGTCGGCGCCCGATGGCTTTGCGGATCCAGGCTTCGACGTTGCGGGGTGGGACCGCATCCCGGTGCCTAGCTGCTGGCAGATGTTGGGCGACGAGTTCCTGCACGGCAAGCCGAAGTATGACGTCCCCATTTATACCAATGTGCGCTATCCCTTTCCCATCGACAATTTGCCCGCCGTGCCCCAAGACGACAATCCCACCGGGTGCTATCGGCGGGACTTCACCGTGCCCGCGGCGTGGGACGGCTGCCAGGTGTTCCTGCACTTTGAGGGTGTGGATTCGGCCTGCACGGTGTGGGTCAACGGGCATGAGGTGGGATACAGCCAGGAGAGCCGCGTCCCGGCGGAGTTCAACATTACGCCCTATTTGCAGCCGGGTGAGAATATCCTGGCGGTGCAAGTTCTGCGTTGGTCGGATGGGAGCTATCTGGAGGACCAGGACTTTTGGCGGCTGAGCGGCATCTACCGAAGTGTGTGGCTGTGGGCCGCGCCGCCGGTGCACGTGCGCGACTTCCGCGTGCGGACGGAGATGGTTGCGGACTATGCCAGCGCGACGCTGGTTGTCGAGGCGGAGGTGCGTAACCTCGGTGCGACCGCAGACCGGGGCTACAGCCTGGAGGCGCAGCTCTATGGCAGCGACGGCCGGGCGGTCTTTGGCGAGCCGCTGCGGCAGACGGCGGAAGTGGGCGCGGGCCATGCGACCAGCGTGGAGCTTAGCCGCTGGGTGGAGTCGCCGGCCAAGTGGTCGGACGAGACGCCGAACCTGTACACCGTACTGGTGACGCTGCGTGACGCGGCCGGTGCCGCGACGCAGGTGGTGGGCTGTCGCATCGGCTTCCGCCAGGTGGAGATCAAGCAGGGGCAGATCCATGTGAACGGTGTGCCCATATTGCTCAAGGGGGCCAACCGCCACGAACACAACCCGTCAACGGGCCACACGATCACAGTAGATTCCATGATCACGGACATTGTGCTGATGAAACAGCACAACCTGAATGCAGTCCGTACATCGCACTATCCCAACAACCCGCGTTGGTACGACCTGTGCGACTATTACGGCCTGTGGGTCTTTGACGAGGCGAATCTGGAGACGCACGGCGTCTGGGACCGGTTGACCAAGGACCCGCTGTGGGAGACGGCGTTCCTGGATCGAGCCGTCCGCATGGTCGGCCGCGACAAGAATCACCCCAGCATCATCGTGTGGTCGCTGGGCAACGAGTCGGGCTATGGCCGCAATCATGATGTGATGGCGAACTGGATCCGCGCACACGACCCGACGCGGCCACTTCACTACCATCCGGCGGAGGACGGGCCGGCCACGGACATCCTCGCGCCCATGTATCCCAGCGTGGCGCGCATTATCGAGATGGCCCAAGATCCGCGCGAAACGCGGCCGATCATCATGTGCGAGTATGCCCACTCCATGGGCAATAGCACGGGCAATCTCAAGGAATATTGGGACGCCATCGCGACCTATCCGCGGCTGCAGGGTGGCTTCATCTGGGACTGGGTGGACC